>JBPEXU010000414.1:0-15936 GCA_052031225.1 Marinobacter sp.
GACCGGCACCAGAGTACCGGTCAACTCTATTACCTGTGAATCAACCGAGCCGGTTCAGACCTCCATCAGGTCCTCTTCCTTGGCCTTGAGCATCTTGTCGACTTCGGCGATGTACTTGTCGGTCAGCTTCTGGATTTCCTCTTCGCCGCGACGTTCCTCGTCTTCGGTGATCTCCTTTTCTTTCAACAGATCCTTGATCATGTTGTTGGCATCGCGACGGGCATTGCGGATCGATACCCGGCCATGTTCCGCATCGGCCTTGGCCTGCTTGACCATCTCCCGGCGGGTCTCTTCGGTCAGCATCGGCATCGGCACCCGGATGACATCACCACTGGTGGTCGGGTTCAGACCCAGATCGGAGCTGATGATCGCCTTCTCGATGGTGGGAACAAGGTTTTTCTCCCACGGAGTCACTGTCAGCGTGCGGTTGTCTTCAACATTGACACTGGCAACCTGTTTGAGCGGCGTTTCCTGGCCATAGTAGTTGACCATCACGCTGTCCAGAATCGCCGGGTGTGCGCGCCCGGTGCGAATCTTGTTGAAAGCCGAACTCAGAGCCTCCAGGCTCTTTTTCATTTTTTTCTCGGCTTCTGCTTTGATGTCATTAATCACGTCAGCTTCCTCAATTCTTCAGGTCATTCCGTGCGCCGGCAGCGGCAAGGGCTCCGGCGGTGGTCTTATTCGATCAGTGTACCTTCTTTCTCACCGGTCACGATGCGGGTCAGCACTCCGGGCCGGTTCATATTGAATACCCGCAACGGCATGCCGTGATCCCGGGCCAGACAAATGGCCGTGAGATCCATCACCCCAAGCTTTTTGTCCAGAACCTCGTCATAGGTCAGGTAGTCGTATTTTTCCGCGGTCGGATCCAGCTCGGGGTCTGCGGAATACACGCCATCCACCTTGGTGGCTTTCAGAACCGCATCCGCCTCAATCTCGATACCGCGCAGACAGGCCGCCGAGTCGGTGGTGAAGAAGGGGTTTCCGGTGCCGGCACTGAAGATGACGACGTCACCTTCTTTCAGGTCCCGGACGGCGCGGCGCCGATCGTAGTGCTCCACGATGCCGCTCATTGGGATCGCAGACATAACCCGGGTCCGGATGTTGGAACGCTCCAGCGCATCGCGCATGGCGAGGCCATTCATGACCGTTGCGAGCATCCCCATGTGGTCACCGGTCACCCGGTCCAGGCCTGCGGCATTGAGTGCGGCCCCCCGGAACAGGTTACCACCGCCGATCACCAGCCCCACCTGGACACCGATGCCGATCAGCGCGCCGATTTCCAGCGCCATCCGATCGAGAACTTTGGGATCAATACCGAAATCGTGCTCCCCCATGAGGGCTTCGCCACTGAGCTTGAGCAGAACACGCTTGTATCTGGGTTGGCTGTTCGATGATGTCGGCATGGTGATCCCCTTTTCGTCTGTTGGCAAACCGGTTCGCAGGCTTGTATCTGACATACTCCTCAAAAAAAGGGGTATCTCAGATACAAGCCCGCCACGAGAGCCGGATACCCGACTAACGTGGCAGACTCAGGTTGGCGCCAGCCTCGCAGGGCCGGCACCGACGGGAAGGATCAGGCCTTGCCGGTGCCGGCTGCGGCAGCAACTTCGGCAGCGAAGTCCACTTCTTCCTTCTCAATGCCTTCGCCCACTTCCAGGCGACGGAAACCCACCAGCTCACCGCCAGCGGCCTTGATCAGCTCACCGACCGTCTGGTCCGGGTTCTTCACGAACGGCTGTTCCACCAGGCTGTTTTCCTTGAGGAACTTCTTGATCCGGCCGCCCATCATCTTCTCAACGATTTCCGCAGGCTTGCCTTCCATGTCCGGCTGAGCCCGGATGATTTCCTTCTCTTTTTCCAGCTCTTCTTCCGGCATATCTTCCGGCTTGCCAACGCGCGGGTTAACGGCAGCGGCGTGCATCGCGATGTCGCGGGCCAGCTCGGCATCGCCGGCAGTCAGAGCCACTGCGGCGGCAATCTTGTTGTTGCTGTGGACGTAACCACCAACAACCGGACCTTCAACCTTAACGATACGACGAACGGTGATGTTCTCACCGATCTTCTGAACCAGCGCCTCGCGCTTGGCTTCCAGATCGCCTTCCATCAGCTTGGCAACGTCGGTTTCACCTTTCTCGAACGCCACGTTCAGCACTTCGTTCGCAAAGCTCACGAAGTTGTCGTCACGGGCAACGAAATCGGTCTCGGAGTTTACTTCCAGAATGAAAGCAACGGTGTTGTCGTCGGAGATCTTGACCAGAGACACCCCTTCTGCGGCGGTACGACCGGCTTTCTTGGCGGCCTTCAGACCGGAAGACTTGCGCAGCTCTTCAATCGCAGCTTCAACGCTGCCGTCTGCCTGAACCAGTGCCTTTTTGCACTCCATCATGCCAAGACCGGTGCGCTCACGCAGCTCTTTGACCATTGCAGCGGTAATTGCAGCCATGTTCAATCCTCTCAACTTGTCTGAATTCGGTGGGAAGGCATGCCAGCGGGCAGCGCTGACATGCCTGACATCTCAAGCGTGAAACTGACGCCTTACTCGGCTGCCGGAGCAGCGCCTTCGGCATCTTCGCTGACTTCGACGAACTCGTCGGCAGCGGCACCGGCGGACTGAGCAGCTTCAATGCAGGTGTCTGCAACCGCCTTCACGTAAATCTGGATCGCGCGGATCGCGTCATCGTTACCCGGGATGACGTAATCAACGCCGTCGGGATCGCTGTTGGTATCGACAACACCAATAACCGGGATACCCAGCTTGTTGGCTTCTTTGATCGCGATGCGCTCGTGGTCCACATCGATCACGAACAGCGCATCCGGCAGACCGCCCATGTCTTTGATACCGCCGATGGAACGCTCAAGCTTGTCCATTTCGCGGGTACGCTCCAGCGCTTCCTTCTTGGTCAGCTTGTCGAAGGTGCCGTCCTGACTCTGAGCTTCCAGTTCGCGGTAGCGACGGATGGACTGACGAATGGTCTTGTAGTTGGTCAGCATACCGCCCAGCCAGCGATGGTTAACGTACGGCTGACCGGCACGCAGTGCTTCTTCCTTGATGATCTTGGACGCCGCACGCTTGGTGCCGACGAACAGGATCTTGTTCTTGTTCTCTGCCAGTTGCTCAACGAACTTCAGCGCTTCGTTGAAGGCAGGAACGGTCTGCTCCAGGTTGATGATATGAATCTTGTTGCGGGCACCGAAGATGTACTTGGACATTTTCGGGTTCCAGTAGCGGGTCTGGTGACCGAAGTGAGCACCTGCCTTGAGCAGGTCACGCATATTTACCTGAGCCATGATGTTTACCTGTTTAGCTTCGGGTTAGTCCTCCACGCGTCCGATTGCCCCAACCATCCCCCTGCGAACAGAGAAAGGCACCCTGGGACAACGTGTCGACACGTGTGTGAATTTGCCGGATTCGTTTCCGGCGGGCGCGTTTATACCACAAATCACCAGGCCAGCGCCATCACTTTTGCGCTCGGGGCTTTCTTGTACCCAGCCTCCCTCGCCCTTAAAATGCGGGTTTGGTTCGAATCAACAGGAAGCCCGATGCAGGTATCGATCAAGACCCCGGAAGAAATCGAAAAGATGCGAGTAGCCGGTCGCCTGGCGGCCGAAGTCCTGGAAATGATTGACGAGCACATCAAGCCCGGCGTAACCACGGAAGAGCTTGATCGCATTTGTCACGACTACATCGTCAACGTCCAGAAGGCGATTCCGGCACCGCTCAATTACAAGGGCTTTCCGAAATCCATCTGCACCTCCGTGAATCACGTTGTTTGCCATGGCATCCCGTCGGACAAGAAGGTGCTGAAAGACGGCGACATCCTGAACCTCGATGTCACCGTAATAAAAGATGAGTACCACGGCGACACCAGCAAGATGTGGATCGTGGGCAAACCCAAGCCCGGCACCGAGCGCCTGATCCGCATTACCCAGGAATGCCTCTATAAAGGCATCGAACTGGTTCGCCCCGGCGCCCGGCTTGGCGACATCGGCCATGTGATCCAGCAGCACGCCGAAAAGCACCGGTATTCGGTGGTGCGTGACTACTGCGGTCACGGCATCGGCAAGGTTTTCCACGAGGAACCCCAGGTTATGCATTACGGCAGGCCCGGCACCGGTCTGGAGCTGCAGGAAGGCATGACCTTCACCATTGAGCCGATGATCAATCAGGGCAAATACCACACCAAGCTGCTGCCCGATGGCTGGACGGTGGTGACCAAAGACCACAAGTTGTCTGCCCAGTGGGAACACACCATCCTCGTGACCGCTGACGGCCATGAGGTTCTGACCAAACGTTCGGAAGAATCCTTCTAACCGTGGACCTTAGCGAGCTGGAATCCAGAATCCGTCACGACCCTTCTCCGGTTTCAGCCGCTAGGGAATTGTTGCGGGAGAGGTACAACGCGGACGCCGAGGCGTTCCGGCAGGGCGCAGATGTCCGCGCCCTGGTGCATGCCCGGGCTACCACCGTCGATACCGTGCTTCGACTGATCTGGCAGCGGTATCCGTTTGCCGAATCGGAAGACATCGCGCTGATTGCTGTCGGTGGGTACGGTCGCGGCGAGCTGCACCCGCACTCCGACATCGACCTGCTGATCCTGACCCGCAACGGCATCGCCGACAGCTGGCAGGAGGATCTGAGCGCCTTCGTAACCCTGCTCTGGGATCTTCGGCTGGATATCGGGCACAGCGTAAGGAGCATTGACGAGTGCAAGGCCGCGGCCCGAGACGACGTCACCATCCTGACCAACCTGCTCGAAACCCGCACCATTGCCGGAGACGATGTCTTGCGCCAGGATCTCACCGAACAGGTGTATTCGGACGACGTCAGCACCGACCGGGACTACTTCATTGCCAAACGGGCCGAGCAGCAGCAACGCCATAAAAAATACGGCGATACCGAGTACAACCTGGAGCCGAATCTGAAAGGTTCGCCCGGCGCCCTCAGAGACATCCAGACGATTGGCTGGATCACCAAACGCCACTTCGGCTTGCAGAGCATTGCCGACCTGACCCGGTTCAGCATTCTCACCGAGGAAGAACATCAGATCCTGTATCAGGGCGAAACCTTCCTGTGGCAGCTTCGGTACGGTCTTCAGCTTCTGGCGGATCGGAACGAAAACCGGCTGCTGTTTGACCACCAACGCGCCCTGGCCCAGATGCTCGGGTACCGCGATGAAGGCCGGCGCCTGGGCGTCGAGCTGATGATGCAGTCGTACTACCGCACGGTTCTGGCGCTCGCCGAGCTGACCGACGTCATCCTGCAGTACTACGACGAAGCCATTCTGGGCGCAGGCAGCGAAGACGACATCCAGCCGCTGAACAAACGCTTCCAGATCCGCAACCGCTACATCGAGGCCGTGAACAACCAGGTCTTTGCGTATGCGCCCTATGCGATCATGGAAATCTTTGTCCTGATGGCACAGCATCCGGACATCAAGGGCATCCGCGCGACAACCATCCGATCCCTGCGGGCGCACCGGCACCTGATTGACGATGCCTTCCGCTCCGACCTGGCGGTCACCACCCTGTTCATGGAGTTGCTGCGAACGCCGCACAATCTGGATCAAAGCCTGTCGGCGATGAAGAAGTACAACGTGCTGGGGCGTTACCTGCCGGAATTTGGCCAGATCATTGGCCAGATGCAGCACGACCTGTTCCACATATACACCGTCGATGCCCACACCATGCGGGTCATCCGCAACATGGTCCGGCTCAACAGTGCGGAGGCGCGCACCGAATACCCTCTGGCGTCGAGGCTGATCCATCATCTGCCCAAGCTGGAAACGCTGTTTATCGCCGGCCTATACCACGACATTGCCAAAGGCCGTGGCGGGGATCATTCCGAGCTGGGCGCGGCCGACGCCGAAGCCTTCTGCAAGCGTCATCATCTCAGTGAACGGGACACCCAACTGGTGTCCTGGCTGGTGGAAAACCACCTGCTGATGTCCATGACCGCGCAGCGCAAGGACATTTCCGATCCCGACATCATTCACGCCTTCGCCCGAGCCATACCCAGCCAGGCGCACCTGGACTATTTGTACGTGCTGACGGTGTGTGACATCAGCGCCACCAACCCCAAGCTCTGGAATACCTGGCGCGCCTCCCTGCTCCGGCAACTCTACATTGAGACCAAACGGGCCCTGCGCCGTGGCACCGAGACACCGGTCGACCGCCAGGAATGGGTGCAGGCAACCCAGTCTGAGGCGCGGGAAATCCTGCACGCCCAGAACATGACCGACGACCAGATCGACCGCATCTGGGACACGCTGGATGAAGACTACTTCCTGCAGGATTCCACCGTCGACATCGCCTGGCAGACCGCCGCTATTATTCGCCATGGCGACAACCCGGACCCGCTCGTTCTGATCCGCGACACCCGGGGCGGCCCAACCGACGGTTATTCCCAGATCATCATCTACATGAAAGACCGGGTCGCCCTGTTCGCGGCCACCACGGCGGTGCTGGAACAATTGAATCTGAACATCGTCGACGCCCGGATCAGCTCAAGCGCCGGCCCCTACTCCATCAGCTCCTACGTGGTGCTGGACGATAAAGGCCAGCCGCTGGGCGTGGACCCGGCCCGCAAGGAACGCGTGCGCAAGCGCCTGATTGAAGAACTCGACGATCCGGAAGACTACCCGGACATCATTCATCGCCGCACCCCAAGGCAGCTCAAGCACTTTGCCTTTCCCACCGAAGTCACTTTCTCCAACGACACGGTCAATCAGCGGACGGTCATGGAAGTCATCACTCCCGACCGCCCCGGCCTGTTGGCGAGGATCGGCCAGGTACTTCTGGAGCACCGGGTGCGACTGACCAACGCCAAAATCGCCACGCTCGGCGAGCGGGTCGAAGACGTGTTCTTCGTCACCGATGAGCACGGCGAGCCGCTCAGCGACCCCGCCAAATGCCAGGCTCTGCAGCAAGACCTTTGTAAAATGCTGGACGACATTCAATGAATTCGAATCTTGACCGATTGCACCCCTACCCATTTGAAAAACTGGCCAAACTGAAATCAGGCATTTCGGTGCCTGAGCACCTGCCGGCCATTTCCCTGGGCATTGGGGAGCCCAAGCACCCGGCACCGGAGTTCGTCAAACGCGTCATTGCGGACAATCTCGATAAACTCGCGAACTACCCGACCACCAAAGGTACCGATGAACTGCGCCAGACCATCAGCGACTGGGCGACACGCCGGTTCCAGCTCGGCACCGGTTCGCTGGACCCGAGCCGGAACATCGTCCCGGTCAACGGCACCCGGGAAGCCATCTTCGCCCTGGTGCAGACCGTGGTGGACTCCGGCAAACCAGCCCGGGTTGTCAGCCCCAACCCGTTTTATCAGGTCTACGAAGGTGCCGCCTTCCTGGCCGGCGCCGACCCGGTCTATCTGGCCTGTGACGCCAGCAACGGTTTCATCCCGGATTTCCAGGCCGTACCGGCACGAATTTGGGAAGAGTGCCAGATTCTGTTCCTCTGCTCGCCGGGCAACCCGAGCGGCCGGGTCATCCCCAGGGACACGCTCGCGCAGGTCATCGAGCTGGCCGACCGTTACGATTTCATCATCGCCTCCGACGAGTGCTATTCCGAGCTGTATCCGGACGAAAGCCATCCGCCGGAGGGCCTGCTGCAGACCTGCGCGGCACTGGGACGAGACGACTTCAAACGCTGCATCGTGTTTCATAGCCTGTCCAAACGCAGCAATTTGCCGGGCCTTCGTTCCGGCTTTGTCGCCGGCGATGCAGAGATTATCAGCGGGTACCTGAAATACCGCACCTACCACGGCTGCGCGATGCCACTGCAACACCAGCTCGCCAGCATCGCGGCCTGGCAGGATGAGGACCATGTGCGGGAGAACCGCGCCGCTTACCGGGCCAAGTTCGAGGCCGTGGTCCCCATGCTGCGGGAAGTCATGGAAGTTGACTACCCCGATGCCGGCTTTTACCTCTGGCCGCAAACGCCCATGGACGACGAAACCTTCGCCCGGGAACTGGCCATCCAGCAGAACGTGCACGTGCTGCCGGGACGCTACCTGTCGCGCACCGTAGATGGCTACAACCCGGGCGAAAACCGGGTCCGGATGGCACTGGTGGCACCGCTGGAGGAGTGTGTTGAAGCGGCCAGACGCATTGTTGAGTTTGTAAAGGCATACCGAACATGAAAATTTACGGCATCAAGAACTGTGACACGGTGAAAAAGGCCCGAAAGTGGCTCGACGACCAGGGTCTGCCCTACGACTTCCACGATTTCAAAAAGGATGGCCTGAGTGAGGAACTGCTCAGCCACTGGGAGACGGCGCTGGGCTGGGAAGCCCTGCTCAACCGCCGGGGAACCACCTGGCGCAAACTCCCTGAGGAGGTTCGTGATACCATTGACGCCCAATCCGCGCATCGGATCATGCTGGACAACCCCTCGATCATCAAACGGCCGGTGGTCGAGCACCAGGGCGATGTCCGCGTCGGTTTTAACGCCGACGACTGGGCCAAACAGTATTCCAACGACTGAACAGACCAAACGACAGGAGCAACCACCAGATGAGTTTTGCATTCGGCATCGGCATCGGCACCCAGAACAACCAGGGCGAATGGCTGGAGGTGTTCTACCAGCAGCCGATCATGACACCCGACAAAGCACTGATCGATGTGGTGGAAAGCACGCTGGGCTATCAGGGCGGCAACGAAGCATTGGCCGTTAGCGCAGACCAATTGGGCCAACTCGCCAACGCGCTGCGTCAGGTTGGCCAGACCGGCCAGGCAGCTCTGGCCGAGAAAGCCGCCCGGAGCCTGCGACCGGTGGTTGTGACCGTTCTGGCCAGCGACGCCACGGCGTCCAGCACACCCGAGGTCTACCTCAAGCTGCACCTGATTTCCCATCGCCTGGCCAAGCCGCACAGCGTCAACCTGGACGGCATTTTTGGCCTGCTGCCCAACCTGGCCTGGACCAACGAAGGCGCCATCGACCTGAACGAACTGCCGGAGCGTCAGCTCGCCGCCCGCCTTGAGGGCCGGACCCTGGAAGTGAAGTCGGTGGACAAATTCCCGCAGATGACCGATTACGTGGTACCCAAGGGCGTCCGGATTGCCGACACCGCCCGCGTGCGCCTGGGTGCCTACGTGGGCGAAGGCACCACCGTGATGCACGAAGGCTTCATCAATTTCAACGCCGGCACCGAAGGCACGTCGATGATCGAAGGCCGAATCTCCGCCGGCGTTATGGTTGGCAAAGGCTCTGACCTGGGCGGTGGCTGCTCCACCATGGGTACGCTGTCCGGCGGCGGCAACATTGTCATCTCGGTCGGCGAGAACTGCCTGATTGGCGCCAATGCCGGCATCGGCATCCCGCTTGGCGACCGCTGCAAGGTTGAGGCCGGCCTGTACATTACCGCAGGCACCAAAGTCGCCCTGCTAGACGACAGCGGCAAGCAGGTTGAGATCGTGAAAGCGCGTGATCTGGCCAACCAGCCGGATCTGCTGTTCCGTCGCAACAGCCAGACCGGCACCGTAGAATGTGTGACCAACAAGTCGGCCATTCAGCTGAACGAAGAACTCCATGCCAACAACTGATTCCGCCACGATCCAACTGGCCATCGACCTCATTCGCCGGCGTTCGGTAACACCGGACGACGCCGGCTGCCAGGAACTGATGATGTCCCGGCTGGCCCCACTGGGGTTCACGGGCGAGCATCTGCGCTTCGGCGATACCGACAACCTCTGGGCCCGCCGGGGCTCGGAGGGGCCGGTGCTGGCCTTTGCCGGGCACACCGATGTGGTACCCACCGGCCCGGAACAGAACTGGGCGCAGCCGCCGTTCGAGCCAACCATCCGCGACGGCTACCTCTATGGCCGGGGTGCCGCGGACATGAAAGGCAGCCTTGCGGCCTTTATCACCGCCTGCGAACGGTTCGTTCAGAAGCACCCGAACCACCGTGGTTCCATTGCCCTGCTGATCACCAGCGACGAGGAAGGGCCGGCACAGGACGGTACGGTCAAGGTGGTGGAGACCCTGGAAGCCCGTAACGAAAAGATCGACTGGTGTCTGATTGGCGAGCCGTCGAGCACGCACCAGGTCGGTGACGTCATCAAGAACGGTCGGCGTGGCTCCCTGCACGGTTATCTGACGGTGCACGGCGTTCAGGGCCATGTCGCCTACCCACACCTGGCGGAAAACCCGGTGCACTCGGTGGCACCGGCGCTGGACGCTCTGGCGAAGGAGTTCTGGGACAACGGCAACGATTACTTCCCGCCCACGACCTTCCAGATCACCAAGATTGAAGCGGGCACCGGCAGCAACATCATCCCAGGCGACTGCCTGGTGCATTTCAATTTCCGTTACTGCACCGAGAACACCGCCGAGAGTCTTGAGGAGCGGGTCGTCGCAATCCTCGATCGCCACAACCTGAAGTACGACCTCCAGTGGCACCTCAGTGGGCGACCGTTCCTGACCGACAAGGGCGCGCTGGTGTCCGCCACCCAGAACGCCATCCGCGAGGTCACTGGCCGGGAGACGGAGCTGTCCACGTCGGGGGGCACATCGGATGGCCGGTTTATCGCGCCAACGGGCGCCCAGGTTGTTGAACTCGGCCCCATCAACGCCACCATTCACAAGGTCGACGAATGCGTAAAAGCGGCCGATCTGGACACCCTGTCTGATATTTACGAGCGGATTCTGATCGAACTGCTGGCCTGAGCCATCTGACGCCGGCCCGTGACGCAAACAGGCCAGAGTCTGACGACTCTGGCCTTTTTTCTCCCGGCTTCCCGCTAGTAATGCGGCGGCGGAGTTTCTTCCTCTTCACGCCGGATGTTCGATGGTGACACATCTTTGAGCTGCTTATGCAACAACCGGTTTGCTTCCCAAAGCTCCCGAATGTCCAGCTCCTGTTTGGCCACCTGCTCACTGAGCGTGTTAATCACGTCATCCTGAAACGCGATTCGGGTTTCCAGTTCGTCCAGCCGGGCCTGTAGGTCTTTCTGCGTCATGAGTTTGGTCAGTGCTCGGGGTAATCTGTTAATATTCCGGCGTTCACGGGCCGGGACTGTCATGTTACCCGATATCCGGCCATTTATCGTCTGTATTTCTAGATGGAGATTTTTTTGTCAATGCGTAATCCAGCCAAAGCGATCCTTGTTGCCGTTCTGATCGCGATTCCCGCCCCGTTGCTTCTGGCCTCTTTGCTGACGTTTACCCCTGAGCCACTCCGGCTGATCGCCGCGGGCCAATTGGTCGAAGCGCTCGGCAGCACCCGAGGCATCGCCGCTTACCTGATCGCCGTGGCACTGTTCGGCGCCAGCGGTTTCCTGGCCGTTCTGCTGGCAGCCAAGCAGTCATCCGCACAACGCCCGGCTCGTCGGCCAACCAGCACTCGCGGCACTGACCGTAACGATGACGAAGACGACATCGAATTCGACGACAGCACACCCGAGGGAAATGAGGAAGGTACGGTCAAGTGGTTTAACGTTAAAAAAGGCTTTGGTTTTATCGTCCGCGAAAGCGGAGACGAGGTCTTCGTTCACTTCCGGGCAATTCGTGGCCGGGGCCGCCGCGTGCTTCGTCAGGGCCAGCTGGTTCGGTTCGACGTTGTCGAAGCGGACAAGGGCCTTCAGGCCGACAACGTGTCCATTCTCAACGACTGACCGTTCAATTGCGACACACGTGCTAAGGCAGCCCCAGCGCTGCCTTTTTTATTCAGTTCCACACCACCAACTGTTCACCCCGTGCGTCCAAACGCCACCATTTCTCATCCTCGACCGGCTGCCCTTCCTGCCAGTCTCCCGGGCTGCAACGGATTTCCAGCTCAATGGCGCGCCAGGCGCTGCGGGCGCACTCCAGATCCGACGCCCAGGGCAGACGTTCACCTTCCAGAACCACGGAGGTAAAGCGCTTCCCAAAGGCGCCCGGGTAAAGCGTTACCCGCAGTGACTGGCCCTGATAACGCCCCCGCCCTTTGACCACCGATGTCAGCGTGCCATCGTCCAATTCGAGTTCATCAATATGGGCGCCAAGCCATTCGGAGACCTTACCGGGCTCAAGGTCACGAACGTAGATTTCCAGATCCTGCACCTACGGATTCTCCATCGAGTTAGTTGCGACGTGCGTCATAGTGAACCGGGGGCGAGCCGGCTGCAACCCATAGCGCCAACTCCTGCTCCAGATCCTGTTGCGAAAGCCGCCTCTCGGTGCCAGCGGCCTTACGCGCCTGCCACGACGATTCCGTGGCGACGCGTTCCATTTCAACTTCGCACAGCCGGCGCTCTATTTCTTCCACCGGCTCCCGGCGGGCAAGCGCCACCAGGCTCTGACGCCGAAGCGTATCCACCTGGCCCGCCAACGCACGCCCCTCAGCCGAGCCCTGCCGAGCGCGCATGTCCAGGCGGGCAGCGGCACGTTCAATCCACTGCAGCAACCCACCGGGCACGCGTACCAGCCGGTGCGGATGGCTGACGGCGAATTCCAGGACGTGTTGCGGCAGCTCGACGCGCCAGCGTTTCTCGATACGGCCCTGGTGTGCGGTAACAATGGCCAGGCGCTGAACCGCCGAACAGCTGGGCATGGTGAACACTTCAAGGGGTCGCCCCAGCCTGCTCTGCAGCTCTTGCTCCGAAGCACGGTCACCTGAATCCGGCCCAACCAGAAGCATCGGACCTTGCCATCGTCCAACCAGGGTGGCCGCCACACTCGCGGGGCTGCGGGTGAGAACCAGAAGATCAACAGGCGCAATGTTGTCCAGAACCAGAACCGGCCAAGGCAAACCGGCGCCCCGGTCCGAGGGGATCACCGGCAGATCGCTGGCAAACACTTCGGCCTCCCGACGCAGGTCCATCTGGACAAAGTCCATGCCTGGCTCCGCCAGCAGATGCCGAAGCCAGGATGACTTGCCTGAGCCGCGCGCCCCCGCCAGCCAGACCAGCGCGTTCGGAGTGGCCGATAGCGATACCGCCACGTCGTCTGCCCGCTGCTGCCACTCCGGATCCGCCACTACCAGGGGGGCAACACTTGCCGCTTCGGACCATAGCTGGGACATCTCGTCGTCGTCCCGGGGCCACTGCCCCACCAGCTCCAGCACCGCGACGTAAGCCTTGCCCTGCAGTCGGTCCATATCGCGAACGAGACACTCCAGCAGTGCGGGCCAGTCCATCCATGGCTCCTCAACACTTTCCCTGGTGGTCGCAAACCAGTCCAGCAACTGGCTGGACAGCAAACCTTCGCCGCCCACCTCCGTGACAATCGGCTGCTCACACTGGACCGTTCGGACAAGCTCGTCCATGTCGACACCCCGGGCCACCAGAAAACGCGACACCGAGGGCACGGTATCCAGCAACGCGAGCAAAAAATCTTCCACCGTAATGACCGTGCCTCGCCGCAGCTCCACCTGCTCGCGGGCGTTCACCAGTGCCCGCTGGCACTGAGGGTTCAGGCATCCTTGCCAATTGTCCAAAGTCACTCTCCTTGTCTGCGGGGAGCATCATCCTGATGCCCCTTGATCTTGGGCCGGGCTGGCTACCAGCTACCGGTGTTGTCCATGCTTGCCCAGGGCTCTTTTGGTGGCAGGGGGTCGCCCTTTTGCAACAGTTCGATGGAAATGTTGTCGGGTGTGCGAACAAAGGCCATGTAACCATCTCGGGGCGGCCTGTTGATGGTTACGCCATGGTTTTGCAGCTTCTCACAAAGGGCATAGATATCGTCCACGCGAAAGGCCAGATGGCCAAAGTTCCGGCCGCCGGAGTATTCCTCCGGGTCCCAATTGTAGGTCAGCTCAATCATCGGCGCTTTGTCCTGCCGGGCACGGGCTTCGTCTTCCGGCGCCGCGAGGAAGACCAGAGTGAACCGCCCTTTCTCATTGCTCTTGCGGCTGATCTCCACCAATCCCAACAAATCGCAGAAAAAGTGCAGAGTCTCTTCCAGGTTGCTGACCCGGATCATGGTATGAAGGTATTGCATGACGCTTATCCCCTATTACTCGGCGGTGTTTCAGCAAGACGTTCACTGCCGACGAGTTTACGCGGTATTCTGTCAAAATGGACCCGTTACCCCACTCACACCGGCCCGAAGCCTTTCGACATGCCACTGTCCGCCATCTGGTGTGGCTGTGTACGGCACCGCAGCTGCTGGAGTCCGCCATTACCTTTCGGCCTCTCGATTACCTGACGCCTGACCACTGGCAGACATTGGCCCGGTGGGATCGGGATGCCCGTGAGCGCCCGGAACTGCTGCACGCTCCCCCACCGAACCGACTCGGCTACTATTTCGAGCGCCTCTACCAGGTATTGCTCGGCGATTTGCTCGGGTGGGACATCCTGCTGAAAAACCTTCAGATCCGGGAACACGGGAAAACTCTGGGAGAACTCGATTTTGTGGTACGTAACCCGGTGGCAAACCGGATCGAACACCACGAAATTGCCATCAAGTACTACCTCGGTGTGCCAAATGGATCCGGACAGCCGATGTGGTTCGGGCCCAACGCCCGCGACAGGCTCGATCTCAAAACAGAGCGGCTGCTGAAGCATCAGTCCCGGCGTACGGAGGAGCCTGCCACGCTGCGAATTCTAGCCAACTATGGCATCACAGGCCCTCTGCCTCCCAGAATATTTATGCCCGGTTATCTCTTCTATCCCAAACGACACGCCGAGCCGCTTCCCTGCCCAGCCACTACTTCCGTCGACCATCTTCGTGGGCACTGGCAGTACCATCGCGATGTTCTGGATTCAGACGTTGCCGGTTGCGTACCCCTGAACAAGCCCCACTGGATCGGCCCATGGCGACAGAAAGACACCCCAAACCCGGATAGCGTCCAGGTCGCGCTGCAACGTTGCGCCGAGTGCTCGATCCCCCAGTTGTTCGCCCGTTTAACACCCGATCATGACTATGACGCATGGATCGAAGCCGAACGTTTTTTCGTGCTGCCCGACGGCTGGCCGGGAAACTGCGAGTGGCCGCATACTTCGCCCTGAATGATCAGGCCGTTTCGGGCCTTTAGGCCCGATGATTCGCCCAATCCAAACTTATCTTTACAACGCCCGGCTCAAATTGCGCTCGCCGTTGCCGGCCTCTGCGCGCGGTAGGTGTCCATATCGATCTCACCCAGTTTGGGCGTTAACTTGCACACGCGCTGATTCCAGGGGTATTGGCGCTGCCGGTTGAGCATCTCCAAGCCTTCCCTCTCCTTCCAGACTTCCAGATCCAGATCCCGCCAGTACCGGGGATTCCGGCCCGTTTTCTGATCGTGCTCGGCTGTCACCGGGTCCAGATGGCGAAATGGCTCCAGGCGAGGTACGTCCGGCAGCGGTTGGGAAACATCCATGTAGCGTTGCAGCATGTCCCAGAGCGCGAGCACTTCGCTCTTATCCGCCTCGATGCTGCTGAGCCATGTTTTGTTGAATGTCTTCTGGGTGTAGCGATGGACAAACATCAGCCGGTAAAAAATGCCGCCGTGCTGAACGACCCGCTCCACATAAGCATCAAACTCAACAAACGGCGCCTCGAAAAATCGCTTTCGCCCCAACGCAAAACGCACCTGACCGGTCACCCGATTAAATTCACTGCAACCATCTTCCAGTGTTTCATCGAACTTTCGGTGGATGATTTTTTCGAAGGGCTTCAACACGAAAGCCAGACCTTTGCTCATGATCCAGTTGGTGGTTACGGGAGTCGCCCATATTGCGAATGCGTACCAACCAAAGCTGAGCAACAGTCCAATGCCGATTACAGCCATTGCAGCGGCATCACTGAGATCTCGATTCGCAAGAATCTCAGAAATGCCCCAAACTACCCCAGCGATTCCGCTAAACCAAAGAAACAAAACCCAAGTTATTGGCACTAAAAAAATCAATGCTTTAAAGCCGAGTTTTCCGTTCAAGAACCGTATCTTCTGGTGATTCCACCACCAATCCTTACTTTCAAAACTAGGATCTTCGGACTCATGCTCCTTAACAGCACCAA
>JBPEXU010000415.1:0-4977 GCA_052031225.1 Marinobacter sp.
GTCGTAGGGATCGGTCATCGGCTCGGTTTCTCCGGGCAGAATCAGGGTACTGCTCATGATCGGCTCACCCAGCTCGCCCAGCAGCTCCTGAACGATCGGGTTGTCCGGTACCCGAACGCCGATGGAGCGGCGTTTCGGATGCAACAGGCGCCTGGGCACCTCGCCGGTCGCATTGAGGATGAAGGTATAGGGCCCGGGCGTGAAGGTTTTCAGCAGGCGGTACTGGGTGTTATCAACTTTTGCGTACACCCCGATATCGGACAGGTCGCGACACACCAGCGTGAAATTGTGCCGGTCATCCAGTCGGCGGATGCGCTTGATCCGGTCCGCCGCCTGCTTGTCTCCCAGATGGCAGCCGATGGCGTAGGCGGAATCGGTGGGATAGACCACCACCCCGCCTTTGCGGAGGATTTCGACCGCCTGGCGAATCAGACGCTTCTGAGGCGTTTCCGGGTGAATCTGGAAAAACTGGCTCATTCCCCGTCTCCCTGTCCCTGTGTTGCGGTCATTGCCGGATCTTTTTTGGAGCCGCCCATGCAGTTGGGCGACTCCGGCGAGGCTCGGCCACTCGCTTCCCACTCCTGCGGTGTGTATAGATGCAGGGCCAGCGCATGCACCGGGCCGGCCAGTTCCTGCGCCAGAACCTGATAGATTTTCTGGTGGCGCCGAACCTTCATCAGCCCCTGAAAATCGTCCGACACCAAGGTCACTTTGAAATGGGTCTCAGAGTTCGCCGGTACGCTGTGATTATGACTTTCGTTTTCCACCTGCAGGTAGGCGGCGGGGAAAGCATCCCGCAGCTTGGTTTCAATGGCGTTCTGCACCTTCATCAACGGCTCTCCGGTTAGACTGTCGCTGGTAGTCTACTACAGCAACCGCGAGCCTTGACACCAAGCGGGCAACGCGCCACATTCGCACCCCGATCCGACAGTACCGATTTCCATGCAGCTTTACATCGCCGAAAAACCCAGTCTGGCCCGCGCCATTGCCAGTGCCCTGCCCGGCCCTCATCAGAAGGGCCAGGGCTGGATCCGCTGTGGCAAGGGCGAACAGGCGGCCACCGTGAGCTGGTGTATCGGCCATCTGCTGGAGCCGGCCGAGCCGGCGCGGTACAACCCGGCCTGGAAGAAATGGCGCGCCGAAGATCTGCCGATGTTCCCGGAGCGCTGGGAGGTGGTGCCCAAGGAAGGCGTGCGCCAACAGCTTCGGGTGCTCGAGTCGCTGATTCGTCAGGCCAGCACGATTTACCACGCCGGCGACCCGGACCGCGAAGGGCAGCTGCTGGTTGATGAAGTGCTGCGGTACGTGGGCACTCAGGCGCCGGTTTACCGGATTCTGATCAATGACCTGACCCCCAAGGCGGTTGAGCGCGCGCTTCAGGCCCCCCGTGACAACCGGGAGTTCCGGCGTTTGTCCCATTCCGCCCTCGCCCGCCAGCGCGCCGACTGGCTTTATGGCATCAACCTGACCCGGTTCTACACCCTCAGTTACCAACAGCAGGGCGAACAGGGCGTCTATTCCGTCGGCCGGGTACAGACTCCGGTGCTGGGCCTGGTGGTCGAACGTGATAACGCCATCGAACAGTTCGAACCCAAACCCTATTTCCGGATTGAGGGTCAGTTCCAGGCCCGGGAACCGGACGCCGATCCGCGCCCCTTCTCCGCTCGCTGGCTGCCCGATGAGTCCTACGCGACGGTTCTGGACGAAGACAACCGACTGCTGGACCGGACGGTGGCGGAAGACATCGCGGCGGCGGTGCGCGGACGCCCGGGCGTGATCACCGAATCCCGATTCCGGGACCGGCCGGAGGCGCCACCGCTGCCGCTGTCACTGTCGGTGCTGCAGATCGAAGCCGGCCGCCTGTTCCGGATGGCCGCCAAAGAGGTGCTGGACACCGCCCAAAGCCTGTACGAGCGGCATCAGCTCATCACCTACCCAAGATCCGATTGCCGCTACCTGCCGGAAGAACAGTTCGGCCAGCGCCAGCAGGTGGTGCGCGCCATTGCCCGGGTCACGCCCGAACTGGCAAGCGCCTGCGATGCCGCCGACCTGGACCGCCAATCCGCGGCCTGGAACGACAAGCAGGTTGATGCCCACCATGCCATCATTCCCACCGCCCGTCCGACGCCGAACGGCCAACTGACCCAGGCCGAGGCGCGGATCTACGACCTGATCAGCCGTTACTACCTGATGCAGTTCTGCCCCGATGCGATTCATCGGGAGGGGCGACTGACGGTTCGGGTCGCCAATCACCAGTTCCGGGCGAGCGAAACCGCGGTGGCGGAACCGGGCTGGAAAGCCCTCGAAATCAAACTCCGGGAAGCCAAACACGAACCGGAAAAACGCCCGCTTCCCAGACTGCAGAGCGACGACCCCGTGCTCTGCGACCAGGCCACGGTGACCGAACGCACCACACAGCCGCCCCAGCACTTTACCGACGCCACCCTGCTGTCGGCGATGACCAACATTGCCCGCTTCGTGAGCGATGCCGAGCTTCGGAAAACCCTGCGGGAAACCGATGGCCTGGGCACCGAAGCCACCCGGGCCTCGATCATCGAAACCCTGTTCAAACGGGACTATCTGTACCGGGAAGGCCGGCACATTCGCGCCACCGGCAAAGGCAAAACGCTGATCGCGGCGCTGCCGGAATCCGTCAGCAAGCCGGACCGGACGGCGGTCTGGGAAGCCAGCCTGGAAAGCATTCGTCGGGGCGAAGGCGATCCCCGGGCATTTCTGGCGGCCCTGCAAGAGGAAATACGCGGCTTCATTCGCCCCGCGGCGCCGGCTACGCCCCCCACGCCCACCCCAACGGGCGACGCCGCCATTCACTGCCCCAAATGCCGGGCGCCGATGATCGCCCGGGACGGCAAGTTCGGCCGCTTTCACGCCTGCACCCGTTACCCGGCCTGCAACGGCACCCGGCCCATTGAGGACACCGCCCCGACCGACGGCACCAGCCAAAAGCCGGTTCCCTGCCCGCATTGCTTTTCACCGCTGGTTCGCCGGCAAGGCAAGAAAGGCTGGTTCTGGGGCTGCAGTAATTTTCCGGCCTGCCGACAAACTCTGGACGACGTGGACGGCAAACCCGCCATGGGTTTACGCAAGTCAACATAACGATACTGAATATCGGCGGGTTATTTGCGATAATTCGCTGATATGTCAGGGTGCCGGGCCCGTACCCGCCGCATTCCGACCATTGCAAGGTAGCAACAGTCCCGGGGAGATTCTGGTATGCGCATTGCTCTGCTGGAAGACGAACACGAACAGGCGCAAAACGTGCAGTCCATTCTGTCCGAACGGGGGCACCACTGTGACAGCTTTCCCACCGGCCAATCGTTCCTGAGCGCGGTGTTGCATCGCAGCTACGACCTGCTAATCCTCGACTGGCAGATTCCGGACATGACCGGAATTGAAGTGCTCGAGAGCGTCCGGGCCCAACTCAACTGGCCCATCCCCGTGGTGTTTCTGACCCAGCGCGACAGTGAGGCCGACATCGTGCGAGCGCTGGACGCCGGTGCCGACGATTACCTGGCGAAACCTCCGCGGGCTGCCGAACTGGCCGCTCGGATCAATGCCCTGGCGCGCCGCAGCAATCCCGACAGCGATAAGGAAGTCCTCCGGTATGGCCCGTTTGAGATCAACACCCAGCAACGCACCATTGCACTGCACGGTGAGCAACTGACGCTGACCGACAAGGATTTCGATCTGACCCTGTTCCTGTTCCAGAATCAGGGCCGGCTGCTGACCCGAGAAATGCTGCTTGAACGGGTTTGGGGCCTGACCCGGGACATCAACACCCGCACCGTCGATACCCACATGAGCCGCCTGCGTCGCCGGCTGGGTCTGAATCCGGAGAACGGTTTTCGGATCAAAACCATCTACCAGCGCGGTTACCGCCTTGAGGCCATGAAGCCGTCGGACGATCAGCCGCTGGATACCCCCCGGGCCGCGAATGAATAGCTCCCGATATCGTTCACGGACCCTGCTGTTGCTTGCCTGGCCGGCACTGATGGTGTTGGCCGGGGTGGGCCATGCCGAACTGTCGATTACCCGCGGTTCGGCACCGACCCTGGTGCAGTCCGCGCCCACCGGCACCGCCCCGGAGTGGGTGTACACCCTGAAACCGGGCGAAAGCCTTGACCAGATTGCCCAGGAATTGCTCTCCCCAAAGCACACCGCCAGCCAGCTTCGCCAGTACAACCGGATCGCCAACGATGACAAGGTGGTGGCGGGGGATAGAGTCCGGATTCCGCTGAACTGGCTTCAGCGCCAGCCGCAACCGGCCACAGCGGTGGCCGTCACCGGCCAGGTGCAGCTCATTTCCGGTACCGATGGCCGGCGGCAACCACTGACGGAAGGCGCTGCCCTCCGGGTCGGCGATGAGATCCGCACCAGCGCCGGGTCCGCGATGATCCGTCTGGCCGACGGCTCAGAACTGCGGCTGTCGCCGGACTCCCGCCTGATCTTCAATCGCCTGACCCAATACGGCAAAACCGGCATGGTCGACACCCGTCTTCGTCTGGACAACGGTGAAATCCAGACCCGGGTGCAGCCGGTGCTGGAAGGCGGGGCACGCTTTGAAGTTGAAACCCCCGCCGCCGTCGCGGCGGTTCGGGGTACCGCGTTTTCACTGCAAGCCTTGCCAACCGGAACCCGCCTGCAGGTAACCGAAGGCGTGGTCGATTTCGGACAGCCCGGGAAAACCCGCCGCATCCCTGCCGGCTACGGCGCGGCCGTGGGGCTGGGCTCAAACGCCCCCCTGAGCATCCGTCGCCTGCCACCCGCGCCCCAGGTGACTCCGCTGCCGGAAACCGTGTCGGAGCTGCCGGTATCGCTGAGCTGGATCAACAGCGGCGCGCCAGGCTACCGGCTGGACATCTTCGAAGAAGCGACAGGGCGCTGGGTAGAAAGCCGGGAGCTGGCCGGCAACCAATTTGATATTGGCCTGCTGGACAACGGTCGCTATCAGGTTCGCCT
>JBPEXU010000416.1:0-3094 GCA_052031225.1 Marinobacter sp.
TACTAACGTCCAGTAGCGTTGCTTTGACAGCGCCGGGGCGAGTGCAATAAGGTGTTGGTCATTAGTCTGTCAATTGGTAAGACCATTTGCCCTGCTGCTTGCAGCGGGCGTGTGACTCTGAGGGCGAATGCCATGACCGAGCTGTTTTACGATGCCGCGCCGAATGCCACCCGGGTGGCGCCGGCCCGACCCGAGCCGCGGCGCTATCCGGACAAACCGTCGGAGGTGGTGCTGTATGGCACCTGCGTGGTGGACCTGTTTTTTCCGGAAGCGGGGCTCGACGCCATCCGATTGCTGGAGCGCGAGGGCATCCGGGTGCATTTCCCGCAAGCGCAGAGCTGCTGCGGTCAGCCGGCCTGGACCTCCGGCTACGTCGACGAGGCCCGGGCGGTGGCGCGCAGTCAGCTGGATGTGCTCGATCAGGGCTGTCCGGTGGTGGTGCCGTCCGGTTCCTGCGCCGGCATGCTGCGCCACCACTATCGGGCGTTGTTCGCGGACGAACCCGAGACCCTGGCGCGGGTGACCGCGCTGGCCGAGCGAACCTTCGAGTTGACCGAATTTCTGCTGCACGTCTGCAAGGTTCAGTGGCAGGATCTGGGGGCCCCGCGTAAGGTGGCGCTGCACACCTCCTGTTCCGCCCGCCGGGAAATGAACACCCACCTGCACGCCCGGGCCTTGCTGGATCGGCTGGCGAATGTGGAACGGGTGGAGCACGACCACGAGAGCGAATGCTGCGGCTTTGGCGGCACCTTCTCGGTGCGGATGCCGGAAATCTCCGGCGCCATGGTGCGGGACAAGTGCCAGGCCCTGACCAGTTCGGGCGCCGACGAAATGGTGACCGCCGACGGTGGCTGCCTGCTCAACATCAACGGAGCACTGGACAAGCAGCGTCAGCCCTTCCGGGGCCGGCACCTGGCCAGTTTCCTGTGGGAACGGACCGGCGGTCAGGGCGACGGAGGTGCGGCATGAGTGAGCGTATACCCATTACTGAGTTGACCGCCGGCTTCCGGGACCGGGCGGCCGCCGCCCTGAACGATGCCGAGCTGCGGTCGAACTTCCGTACCGCCATGGATTCGCTGATGAAAAAGCGGGCCGATGCCTTTCCCGATGAGCACGAGCGGGAAGGGCTCCGGGCGCTGGGCAACCGCATCCGGGCGCGCGCCCTGTCGCAGTTGCCGGACCTGCTGGAGCAGCTGGAGACGAAGCTGACCGAGAACGGTATCCGGGTGCACTGGGCCGAGACCATTGAGCAGGCCAACGACATTGTGCATGGCCTCATCGCCGCACGTCAGGGCCGGCGGGTGGTCAAGGGCAAGTCCATGGTCAGCGAAGAGATGGAGATGAACGACTACCTGGCCGAGCGGGGCATCGAGTGCCTGGAATCGGACATGGGTGAATACATCGTCCAGCTCGATGGCGAGAAACCGGCACACATCATCATGCCGGCGATCCACAAGAACCGGCGTCAGGTGTCGCGGCTGTTTCACGACAAACTGGGCGAGCCGGAAACCGACGACGTCAACGAACTGATCCAGATCGGCCGCCGCACTTTGCGCCAGAAATTCCTGGAGGCCGATGTCGGCGTTTCCGGGGTGAACTTCGCCATCGCCGAAACCGGCACCCTGCTGCTGGTGGAAAACGAGGGCAATGGCCGGATGAGCACCACCGTGCCGCCGGTGCACATCGCGGTCACCGGTATCGAAAAGGTGGTGCCCAATCTGCGCGATGTGGTGCCGCTGCTGTCGCTGCTCACCCGTTCGGCGCTGGGACAGCCGATCACCACCTACGTCAACCTGATCTCCGGGCCGCGCAAGCCGGACGAACTGGACGGCCCGGAGGAGGTGCATCTGGTGCTGCTGGATAACGGCCGCAGCCGCGCCTTCGCCGACGCCCAGTTGCGTCAGACCCTGAATTGCATTCGCTGCGGTGCCTGCATGAACCATTGCCCGGTGTACACCCGGGTGGGCGGTCACACCTACGGCGAGGTGTATCCCGGCCCCATCGGCAAGATCGTCACCCCGCACATGGTGGGGCTGGACCGGGTGCCGGACCACCCGAGTGCGTCGTCCTTGTGCGGTGCCTGCGGCGAGGTCTGTCCGGTCAAGATTCCGATTCCCGAGTTGCTGCAGCGGTTGCGGCAGGAAAACGTCCGGGCGCCGTCGGCGCCGAGTGTGGTCGCCGGTGCCGGGGCCAAATACTCTGCCCGTGAACGGTTGCTCTGGCGGGTCTGGCGTTGGCTCAACACCCGGCCAGCGCTGTACCGGCGGTTCCTGTGGGCGGCGACCCGACTGCGCCGGCTGACGCCCCGCAGCCTCGGGCCGTGGACCGACAATCACAGCGCGCCGGTCCCGGCCCGGCGTTCGTTGCACGACCTGGCCCGCGACCATCTGAAGCAACCTGGAGGCCAGTAACATGAGTGCACGCGACAACATTCTCGACCGCTTGCGCCAGGGCCTGGCGGGCACCGCACCGCGCCCGGACGAGTTCGATGAGCGACTGGTGACCGAGCCCTGGCAATACCCGCCGGCGGATCGCCTGCGGCGGCTGCGGACCCTGATGGAGGCGGTGCAGACCGAGGTGCATCAGGTTGCTGCCAGTGACTGGCCGGCCACTGTTGCGCAGGTCCTGGCACGGCGCCAGGCGCGCAATCTGCTGTACGCGCCGGACACCGAGCACGGTCGGACGCTGGCGCAGTATTGGCGCGACAGCGACCAGCGGTTGCCGCTGCTGGCTTACGACCGGCCGGTGGAAGCCTGGAAAACGGAGTTGTTTCAGGATGTGGACGCCAGCCTGACCGGTACCGCCGGTGCGATCGCCGCCACCGGCTCGCTGGTGCTCTGGCCCGACCGGCACGAACCCCGGCTGATGAGCCTGCTGCCGCCGCTGCACATCGCCCTGGTCCGGGCCAGCGAGGTGGAAGACAACCTGTACGCGATGATGACCCGGCAGCGCTGGGCCGAGGGTCTGCCGACCAACCTGCTGCTGGTGTCCGGGCCGTCCAAGACCGCCGATATCGAACAGGTCCTGGCCTACGGCGCCCACGGCCCGAAAGAGCTGGTGGTGGTGATTCTCGAGGATTGCTGAGCGCCCGCGA
>JBPEXU010000417.1:0-4854 GCA_052031225.1 Marinobacter sp.
ACATGGATGTGCTCGACGCGCTTCCTGAACGACGGCCCCACCTCCGCTTATCCTCGGAAATTGCCCTTCCCCTAAACTGAAAAACCCCGCACAAAGGCGGGGTATCGGTACAGCGGAGAAAAAATCAGCCAAGCAGCTTGATCATCACACCCGCCGCAACCGCAGAGCCGATAACACCGGCCACGTTCGGACCCATGGCGTGCATCAGCAGGAAGTTCTGCGGGTTGGCTTCCAGGCCAACTTTGTTGGAGACCCGGGCCGCCATCGGTACCGCCGACACGCCAGCAGAACCAATCAGCGGGTTGATCGGGTCCTTGCTGAACTTGTTCATCAGCTTGGCCATCAGAACACCGGAGGCGGTGCCGACACCGAAGGCCACAATACCCAGGCCCAGGATACCCAGAGTCTGGCCATCCAGGAACTTATCGGCCATCAGCTTGGAGCCAACGGACAGACCCAGGAAAATGGTCACGATGTTGATCAGGGCATTCTGTGCGGTATCGCTCAGACGCTCGACCACACCACACTCACGCATCAGGTTACCGAAGCAGAACATACCCAGCAGCGGCGCAGCGTCCGGCAGGAACAGAACCACCGCAATCAGTACGACCAGCGGGAACGCAATCTTCTCGCGCTTGCTGACCGGACGCAGCTGGCTCATCTTGATCTTACGCTCCTGCTCGGAGGTCAGCGCCTTCATGATCGGCGGCTGAATCATCGGCACCAGTGCCATGTACGCATACGCGGAGACCGCGATCGCACCCAGCAGGTGCGGAGCCAGAACGCTGGATACGTAGATGGAGGTCGGACCATCCGCGCCACCGATAATGCCGATGGCGGCCGCTTCCAGGATGTTGAACTCCAGCACACCGGTCCAGTCCAGCAGCGCCGCGCCCAGCACCGTGCCGAAGATACCGAACTGAGCGGCAGCGCCCAGCAGCAGGGTCTTGGGGTTGGCCAGCAGCGGGCCGAAGTCGGTCATGGCGCCCACACCCATGAAGATCAGCAGCGGCCCGATGGTGCTGCCGATGACCACGGTGTAGAAGTTATAGAGCATGCCATTGCCGTACCCGAAGTCCTGGGCTACCGCGTTCGCCATCGCCATCTCGGAGTAGCTGGCCTCCTTGATGGCGGCCTTGAACGCCTCTTTCAGCTCGGGCGTGACCGCCTGCCCAGCCTGGTAGGCAACATCAAGCGGCGCTGCCAGCGCCGCGAGAATGTGCGAGGCCTCGTTCTTCAGCGCGAAGTGAATGGCATTTTCCGCCGCAGACAGGGCCAACCCTGCCTCCGGAATGTTCGCCAGGATGCCACCGAAGCCAATCGGCACCAGCAGCAACGGCTCAAAGCCCTTGCGAATCGCAAGGAACAGGAGCAGGAGGCCAATCGCAATCATGACCACCTGACCAGGTTCTATGTTGAACAGGCCACTGCCTGTCCAGAGCGTGATTAGTTTTTCCATGGAATGCTGGCCCTTATGCGATTGTCAGCATTTCATCATCAGGGGATACGGCGTCACCGACCTTGATGAATACCTCACCGATGGTGCCACCCTTGGGCGCCCGCACCTCGGTCTCCATCTTCATGGCTTCGAGGATGATCAGCACATCGCCCTCTTCCACGGTGTCGCCCGGGGAAACCAGCACCTTGAAGATGTTGCCACCGAGCGGGGCCACAACCGGCTCGCCCTCACCCGCAGCCGGTGCGGGCGCGGAAGCAGGCGCACTGGCAGGTGCGGAAGCGGCGCCACCATCGGGCTGAATCGCGCTGATCTCGCCACCTTCGGTCACCGCAACCACGAACTTCTTGCCGTTAACCTCAACGGTGTACGTCTCCGGGCCACCGGCTTTCTTGGCCGGTGCGGCCGCATCTTCAGCGGTCGGAACAGGCTCGAACGCATCCGGGTTGCCGCGATTTTCGAGGAACTTCAGGCCGATCTGCGGGAACAGCGCGTAGGTCAGTACGTCGTCCACGGTGTTCTCGGCCAGCTTGATGCCCTTCTCGTCCGCCAGCTTCTTCAGCTCTTCGGTCAGCTTGTCCATCTCCGGCTCAAGCAGGTCCGCCGGACGGCAGGTGATTGCCTCCTTGCCATCCAGAACGCGCTCCTGCAGCTCCTTGTTGAACGGTGCCGGCGCAGCGCCGTATTCGCCCTTGAGGATGGCCGCAGTTTCTTTGGAAATGGACTTGTAACGCTCACCAGTCAGTACGTTGAGTACTGCCTGGGTACCCACGATCTGAGAGGTCGGAGTCACCAGCGGGATGAAGCCCAGGTCTTCGCGAACCTTGGGAATTTCGGCCAGAACCTGATCGAACTTGTCGATGGCGTTCTGCTCGCGCAGCTGGCTTTCCATGTTGGTCAGCATGCCACCTGGTACCTGGGCGGTCAGGATACGGGAATCGACACCGCGCAGGCTGCCCTCGAACTTCGCGTATTTCTTGCGGACTTCGCGGAAGTAGCCGGCAATCTCTTCCAGCAGGTGCAGATCCAGACCGGTGTCACGGTCGGTGCCTTCGAGGATCGCCACAATGGCTTCGGTGGGCGAGTGGCCGTAGGTCATACTCATGGACGAGATGGCGGTATCCACGTTGTCGATGCCAGCCTCGGCTGCCTTGATGGCGGTCGCCGTAGACATGCCGGTGGTGGCGTGGCACTGCATGTGGATAGGCACGCTCAGCTCTTTCTTCAGGCGGCTGACCAGCTCATACGCCACGTACGGCTTGAGCAGGCCGGCCATGTCCTTGATGGCGATGGAGTCGGCGCCCATGGACTCGACGGTCTTGGCCATCTCCACCCACATATCGATGGTATGCACCGGGCTGGTGGTGTAGGCAATGGTACCCTGGGCGTGTTTGCCGGTCTTGCGGACGGCCTTGATGGCGGTTTCCAGGTTACGCGGATCGTTCATGGCGTCGAAGATACGGAACACGTCAACGCCGTTTTCGGCGGCACGATCACAAAAACGCTCGACCACGTCGTCCGCGTAGTGACGATAGCCCAGCAGGTTCTGACCGCGCAGCAGCATTTGCTGCGGGGTGTTGGGCATCGCTTTCTTGAGTTCGCGAATGCGCTCCCAGGGGTCCTCACCCAGGTAACGGATACAGGCGTCGAAAGTCGCACCACCCCAGGATTCCAGAGACCAGAAACCGACTTTGTCGAGTTTCTCGGCGATGGGCAGCATGTCATCCAGCCGCATCCGGGTGGCAAGCAGGGACTGGTGGGCGTCACGCAGAATTACGTCCGTTATCCCCAGCGGTTTCTTTGTGTCAGTCATCGTGTCAGCCTTCTGTTAAAAGGTTCTAATCGTGTTACCGGATCACTTCTTGTGGCGCGCCCGGTATTGTGCAATCGCCTTCTTGATGGCCTCGGCGGTGTCAGGATCGACCGACGCGGGCGCCTTCGGCTTGGCACGTGGCGTTCTTGCCGGGGTTGCCGGCTCTGGCGGCGCAAACCGCAGGATGAGTTTGGACATCAGGCCGGTTGCAAACACCAGAACGATCAGGAATGCAAACACGAAGCCCATGCCAGCAATCATCAAGTCTACGGCTTGTGACATCAGCTCATTCATATCGAACAGCTACCTGTATTGGTTTGTGTGATTTCCCCAACCTGCCCGGCCTTCTCCATCGACCAAAGTCGTAGAGGCGACCGGAACAAATCGGGAGGCAAAATCCTGCGTAATTTACCGTTTTAAGGCATCCGGGGCAACACGAAGGAAATTTTTCTATAAGGATTTTCCGAGCGTTCCGGGCCACCCCAAATCGAACGCCGGCACGGTTTTCAGGCATAGCGAACGCGTATTTTGCGTCCTTTCACGCGGCCGCGCTCCAAACTCCGCAGCGCCTTCCCAGCCCATTCGGCGTCCACCGCCACAAAGCACTGGAAATCAAAGAGATCGATTTTTCCGACCACCTTCCCGGGCACACCGGCCTCGCCGGTGAGCGCCCCGAGGACATCGCCCGGCCGCACTTTTTCTTTCCGGCCAGCCGCCAGGCACAGGGTTTTCATCGCGGGTGGCCGCGGCCGAAGCGGTGTGGCCAGCAAAGCGGCACTGTCGCCCCAGATCAGGGGCTCGCCCCGCTCCGCCTCCAGTCGGTTGAGTTTGTGGCCCTGACTGGCGGTACACAGTGTCACCGCATGCCCGGACTGCCCGGCCCGACCTGTCCGGCCGACTCGGTGAGTATGCACTTCGGCATCACGGGCCGGCTCGGCATTGATCACCAGTTGCAGCGCCTGGATGTCCAGCCCTCGCGCCGCCACATCGGTGGCGACAAGGACGCTGCAGCTCTGATTGCCAAACCGCACCAGCACCGAATCCCGCTCACGCTGCTCCAGATCACCGTGTAACGCCAATGCGGCAAAACCCAAGTCATCCAACGCCTGCGCCAACTCGTCGCACTGCCGCTTGGTGGTACAAAACACAATGCAGGACTCCGGCTGGTAGCTCGAAAGCAGCGCCGCGACCGCTTGTGTGCGCTGCTCCGGTGCAATCTCATAGAACAGTTCGCGGATGTCCGGGCGGGTGTCTTCGGCCATCACCCGAACATCGTCCGGATCAACCTGGAACCGGCCACTGAGCTGCCGGATCGGCTCCGGCCAGGTTGCGGAGAACATCAGACACTGCCGGCGCTCCGGAGCCTGGGACAGGATGCCCGTCACCGCCTCCTCGAAGCCCATGTCCAGCATCCGGTCCGCCTCATCCAGCACCACGGTCCGCAGCCGGTCCAGTACCAGCGTGCCCTTGCGCAGATGGTCCAGAACCCGACCCGGCGTCCCGACCACCAGGTGGGCACCGTGGCTCAGCGAGCCAATCTGAGGCCCAATCGGCACGCCGCCGCACAAGGTCAGAACCTTGATGT
>JBPEXU010000418.1:0-13951 GCA_052031225.1 Marinobacter sp.
CCCGGCGAGCGACAGCAGTCCCGACCGGATCAGCTTGTCGCTGATCTTCCGGGTGACTTCGCCCGGTACCCGCAGATCATACTCCAGCTGCTCCTGCTGGGGCGCGGGCTGACCTTCGCTGAACGGTTTGGCCACCATCCACATCAGCACCAGCGCGACCCGCTCCTGCAACTCCGGCGCCAGCTCCACCTGACGGCGCTTGGCGACCGCGCCCGGATTCTGGAGGTAGAACGCCAGGCTGGCACCGAGCAGCAGGATCATCCAGTTCACGTAGACCCAGATCAGCAGGATGATGCCAATGGCAAAACTGGAATAGATGGCGGCGTACTTGGCGGAACCGGCGACAAACGACGCGAACAGGATACCGCCGGCCTGCCAGGTCACCCCGGCCACCAGCCCGGCGACGAAGGCATAGCGCAGTTTTACCCGGGTGTTGGGGATGAAGATGTAGACAAAGGTGAACGCACCGACCACCAGGAAGAAGGGCGTAAACCGGCTCAGCACCAGGATGACAGAACCGAAGGGTTCGATGGCGATCAGGGTCTGGACGATCTCGGAGGAAAAAATGGTCGCCGACACGCCGATGGCCGACACCATCAGCAGCGGCCCCACCATGATGACGCTGAGATAGTTGCTGAACCGCTGCGCCATGGAACGCATGTCCGGCACCCGCCAGATCATGTTGAACGAGCGCTCGATTTTCTGCACCAGCGAGATCACCGTGTACACCAGCAACGCCAGCCCTACGGACCCCAGCACGCCGACCTTCATGTTATCGACAAACCCGAGAATGCGCTCCGCCACTTCGATGCCCTGCGGTCCCATCGGCTCGAAAAACTGATACAGGAAGGGCTCCATGCGCTGATGCACCCCCATGGCTTTCAGCACCGAAAAGCTCAGCGCCAGCAGCGGCACAATGCTGAGCAGGGTGGTATACACCAGGCTCATGGCGTGCAGGGTCAGCTGGCCGCTGAGCACGTCCCGCACCAGCGCATACACAGAGCGACCGACTTTGTAGAGCCAGGTCCATGGCCAGGACTGAGGCGGGTTGGGATTGGCGAGAATCCAGTCTTCCGCGGCCTGCAGCCGCTCTTTCAGTTGGAATGAAGCCACGTAAGGTCCTCCTCAGACCACAGACGCCAGGTTGCGGGCGGTAATATCGACAATCCGCTGCCGAGCCTCCCGGCTCGCCCAGGCCGAATGCGGCGTCACGATCAGGTTCGGGATGTCGTCCGCCAGCAGCGGGTTGCCGTGGCGCGGCGGCTCCTCGGTCAGCACGTCAAAGCCGGCACCGCCAATGGTGCCGGCCCGAAGCGCGTCGGCCAGCGCCTGTTCATCAACCAGTCCGCCCCGGCTGGTATTAATGATCAGGGCATGGGGCGGCATCATGGCCAGCTCCCGGGCGCCGATCAGGTTGCGGGTCTGCTCGGTCAACAGGCAGTGCAGGGACAACACATCCACCTGGGGCAACAGCTCATCCAGCGGCACCCGTCGATAGCCATCCACCTCACCCGGCGCCTGGCCCGGACGGGCTGCCAGCAGGATGTTCATGCCGAAGGCCCGGGCCCGTTCGGCCACGCCCTGGCCGAGATCGCCGTAGCCGACAATGCCGAGGGTGCGGCCCTGCAGCTCCATGATCGGGTGGTCCATCAGGCAGAACATGTCGCTCTGGGCCCAGCGCCCGGCCCGAACGTCGCGATCGTAATCCAGCAACCGGGTTGCCAGGGCCAGCATCAGTGCCATGGTGTGCTGGGCCACCGTCGCCCGGCCGTAGTGGGTCACGTTCAGCACCCGGATACCGTGTTCGCGGGCGGCCTCCTGGTCAATGTTGTTGAGACCGGTGGCCACCACCGCGATGGTTTTCAACTCCGGGCAAGCCTCAAAGTGCGTCCGGCCGAGAACCACCTTGTTGACCACCACGGTGTCGAAGCCCCGGATGCGCTCAAGCACCTGCTCCGGAGCGGTTCGGTCGTACCGGGTCAGGCCCCCGGTGACGGATTCGATGGCGGACAGATCGACGTCGTCGCCCAGGGTTTTGGCGTCCAGGAATACGGCTTTCATGCTTTTCTCCTAAATCCAGTGAGCCACAGATTAAGGTAGACTGTTGAAAACGTCCAAAATCCGTGGCGAAGGAGCACAGTATGGAACACCAATTCTGGCATGAACGCTGGGCCAAGAAGGAAATCGGATTTCACGAGGGCAGCGTCAACCAATACCTCCACGATCACTGGGCCGAGCTTGCCGGCAAGGGCACCGACGCGGTGTTCGTCCCGCTCTGCGGCAAGGCCCACGACATGTGGTGGTTGCACGACCGGGGCCATCCGGTGCTGGGCGTTGAACTGAGCGACATTGCCTGCAAGGACTTCTTCGAGGAAGCGGGCGAAAAAGCCAAAGTGCACCCGGGCGAGCCGTTCACCAAGTTCCGGCACGACGACCTGGAACTCTGGTGCGGCGACTTTTTCCAGCTGGTGCCGGACGATCTCAAACACATCCGGCTGGTGTACGACCGCGCCGCGCTGATTGCCCTGCCCCAGGACATGCGCAAGGCCTATGTCGAGCACCTGACCGCGGTGCTGCCCGACGACGTCCGCATTCTGCTGATCACCCTCGACTACGACACCGACATCAAAGGGCCACCTTTTAATGTCAGCGATGACGAGGTGCACGAACTCTATGGCCTGGATTTCGACATCGAACACATCCGGACCAACACGCTGGCCAAGGATCATCCGTTCGCCAAGCGCCGGGGCCTGGAAGGCGCGACCGAGGGCGTGTTCCGGCTGACCCGGCGCTAACTCTGCAAGGCCACGACAGGCCGTTCACCGGAGTGTACCGCGCCGCACTCCGGCGTTTCCCGCCGTGCACAAAACCCCTCTGTGCGGTAACACAATTTAATGAACCGATGTCATTCGCTCACTGTCCAAGTGGCAGACTGTGAACTAAGCTCAAATTAAGCAAGCCGCCACGGCAGCCCGTTCGTACATGGCTTGTAAGTATCCGAATCTTCCACCCATAACCAGACCAGATCCGCCCGGAGTGGCGGACAGACACAAACGGGGAACGTGCGTGAACTGAAAGCTGAACAGCAGCGAGCGAGGGGCTATCTATGAGCATACTGCAGCATTTCAAAGATCGGTATGAAGCCACTCAGGAGGAGGAATACTCCCTTGAGGAATACCTGGAGATCTGCAAAAAGGACCCAACGGCCTACGCCACGGCCGCTGAGAGAATGTTACTTGCCATCGGCGAGCCGGAGCTTGTTGATACCTCCCGTGACCCACGGCTGTCGCGCATTTTTTCCAACAAAGTCATCAAACGCTATCCCGAGTTCTCCGAGTTCTATGGCATGGAAGACGCGGTGGAGAACATCGTCTCCTTCTTCCGCCATGCCGCCCAGGGCCTGGAGGAGAAGAAGCAGATCCTGTACCTGCTCGGCCCGGTCGGCGGCGGCAAATCCTCTCTGGCGGAGAAACTCAAATCGCTGATGCAGAAAGTGCCGTTCTACGCGATCAAGGGGTCCCCGGTGAACGAATCCCCGCTCGGGCTGTTCGACCCCACCGAAGACGCCCGGATTCTGGAAGAGGAATACGGCATTCCGCCGCGCTATCTGAATTCGATCATCTCGCCCTGGGCGGTCAAACGACTGCACGAGTACGGCGGCGACATCAGCAAATTCCGGGTGGTGAAAAAGTACCCGTCGATTCTGGATCAGGTCGGCGTGGCCAAAACCGAACCGGGAGACGACAACAACCAGGACATCTCCGCCCTGGTGGGCAAGGTCAACATCCGGATGCTGGAGGATTACTCCCAGGACGATCCCGACGCCTACAGCTTCAGTGGTGGTCTGTGTAAGGCCAACCAGGGCTTGCTGGAATTCGTCGAAATGTTCAAGGCACCGATCAAAGTGCTGCATCCGCTGCTCACCGCCACTCAGGAAGGCAACTACAACACCACCGAAGGCATGGGGTCGGTGCCGTTTGACGGCGTGATCCTCGCGCACTCGAACGAGTCGGAATGGCAGACCTTCCGCAACAACAAGCACAACGAGGCCTTCCTCGACCGGGTGTACATCGTCAAGGTGCCCTACTGCCTGCGGGTGACCGAGGAAATCCAGATTTACAAAAAGCTGCTGACCAACAGCTCGCTGGCCGGCGCGCCCTGCGCCCCGGACACGCTGGACATGCTGGCCCAGTTCTCGGTGCTGTCGCGGATCAAGGAGCCGGAGAACTCCAGCATCTATTCCAAGATGAAGGTGTACGACGGCCAGAACATCAAGGACACTGACCCGAAAGCCAAGTCCATTCAGGAATATCGGGACGCTGCCGGGGTGATGGAGGGCATGGACGGGCTGTCGACCCGGTTTGCCTTCAAGATTCTCTCCAAGGTGTTCAACTTTGACACCACCGAGGTGGCCGCCAACCCGGTGCACCTGCTGTACGTGCTGGAAAAGCAGATCGAGCAGGAGCAGTTCCCGACCGAACAGCAGGAGAAATACCTGCGCTTCATCAAGGAGTTCCTGGCGCCGCACTACGTCCAGTTCATCGGCAAGGAAATCCAGACCGCGTACCTGGAAAGTTACAGCGAGTACGGCCAGAACCTGTTCGACCGCTACGTCACCTACGCCGACTTCTGGATTCAGGACCAGGAATACCGGGACCCGGAGACCGGCGAGATTCTCGACCGCTCCTCGATCAACGACGAGCTGGAGAAAATCGAGAAGCCGGCCGGCATCAGCAACCCGAAGGATTTCCGCAACGAGGTGGTCAACTTTGTGCTGCGGGCGCGGGCCAACAACCAGGGCCGGAACCCGTCCTGGCTCAGCTACGAAAAGCTGCGCAGCGTGATCGAGAAGAAGATGTTCTCCAATACCGAAGATCTGCTGCCGGTTATTTCGTTCAACCCCAAAGCCAGCCAGGAAGACCAGAAGAAGCACAAACAGTTTGTCGAACGCATGGTCGATCGGGGCTACACGGAGAAACAGGTGCGCCTGCTTGCAGAGTGGTACCTGCGGGTCCGCAAGTCTCATTGAGTCAGTAAGCGGTTACTGACGGGAGCAGTATTATGGGAATGACCCACATAGTCGACCGACGACTGAACGGGAAAAACAAGAGCGCGGTGAATCGCGAACGTTTCCTGCGCCGTTACCGCCACCACATCAAGAAGGCGGTGGCGGACGCGGTTCAGAAGCGCTCCATCACCGACATCGAACGGGGCGAGAAGGTCAGCATCCCGTCCCGGGACATTGAGGAGCCGGTGTTCCATCACGGCCAGGGCGGCCGCCGCGAGATCGTGCATCCGGGCAATCAGGAGTTTGTCGCCGGCGACCGCATTCCCAAACCGGAAGGCGGCGGCGGTCAGGGCCAGGGTTCGGGCAAAGCCAGCCCGGACGGCGAAGGCATGGACGAATTCGCGTTCCAGATCACCCAGGAAGAGTTCCTCGACTTCCTGTTTGACGATCTCGAGCTGCCCAACCTGGCGCGCAAGAAGCTCAAGGACACCGAAGCCTTCAGTTACGTCCGGGCCGGTTTTACCAGTCAGGGCGTGCCCGCCAAGCTGGATGTGGTGCGGTCGCTTCGAGGCGCCCACGCCCGCCGGCTCGGGCTGGGTGGCGCCCGCAAGAAGAAACTCCGGGACCTGGAGCGGCAGCTGGAGGCGTTGCGTTCGGCCCCGCCGGACGCCGACGACGCGTTCAGCCACGACGACCAGATCCAGGCGCTGGAGGCTGAGATCGCCCGCCTGAAAGCCAATGTGCGGCGCATCCCGTTTATTGACGAAATCGACCTTCGCTATCGCCAGCACGTTAAGCAACCGAAACCGGCCACCAGTGCGGTGATGTTCTGCCTGATGGACGTATCCGGCTCCATGACCCAGATGCACAAGGACATCGCCAAGCGCTTCTTCATCCTCCTATATCTGTTCCTGAAGAAGAACTACAAGAAGATCGACGTGGTCTTTATTCGCCATCACACCAGCGCCAAGGAAGTGGACGAGGAAGAGTTTTTCTACAGCCGGGAGACCGGCGGCACCATCGTGTCCTCGGCGCTGAAGCTGATGCACAAGATCATCGAGTCCCGCTACCCGCCCTCGGAGTGGAACATATACGCGGCGCAGGCGTCGGACGGTGACAACTGGAACGACGACTCGCCCATCTGCGGCAAACTGCTGGCCGAGAACCTGCTGCCGCTGGTTCAGTACTACGCCTACGTGGAGATCACACCGCAGGACCATCAGATGTTGTGGTATGAGTACGAACGGATCATGGCCGAGTTCCCGCAGTGTTTCGCCATGCAGCAGATCGCCGATCCGGCCGAGATCTACCCGGTGTTCCGCCAGCTGTTCGAGAGGAAAGCCGCATGAGTGATTTCGTGGACCGCCCGAACGCCCGGGACAATCCGCCGGCCAAAGCCCGGACGCCGATTTCCACCACCTCGGAGTGGACCTTCGAGCTGATTCAGCGCTACGACGAGGAAATCGCCAAGTGCGCCGAGGAATTCGGCCTGGACACCTACCCCAACCAGATCGAAGTCATCAGCGCCGAGCAGATGATGGACGCCTACAGCTCCGTGGGCATGCCCGTGGGCTACAACCACTGGTCGTTCGGCAAGCAGTTTCTGAGTACCGCCAAAGGCTACCAGCGCGGGCAGATGGGGCTGGCCTACGAAATCGTCATCAATTCCAACCCCTGCATCGCCTACCTGATGGAGGAGAACACCCTGCCCATGCAGGCGCTGGTCATTGCCCACGCCTGTTACGGCCACAACTCGTTCTTCAAGGGCAACTACCTGTTCCGGACCTGGACCGACGCCAGCGCCATCATCGACTATCTGGTGTTCGCCCGGAATTACGTCGCCGAATGCGAGGAGCGCTACGGCCTGGATGCGGTGGAGGAAATCCTCGATTCCTGCCACGCGCTGATGAACTACGGCGTCGACCGTTACAAGCGCCCGGCACCGATCTCCGCCTCCGAAGAGGCGCGCCGGCAGAAGGAGCGTGAGGAATATCAGCAGCGGCGCATCAACGACCTCTGGCGCACCATTCCCAAGCTGGGGGAAGACGAGGACCCGGTCAGCCGGCAGAAACGCTTCCCGGAAGAGCCCCAGGAAAACCTGCTGTATTTCATCGAGAAAAACGCCCCGCTGCTGGAACCCTGGCAGCGCGAAATCATCCGCATCGTGCGCAAACTCGGCCAGTATTTCTACCCCCAGCGCCAGACCCAGGTGATGAACGAAGGCTGGGCCACATTCTGGCACTACACCCTCCTGCACCGGCTGTACGACAAGGGGCTGGTGACCGACGGCTTTATGCTGGAGTTCCTGCAAAGCCATTCCGCCGTGATTTACCAACCGCCGTTTAACAGCCCGTGGTATTCCGGCCTGAACCCCTACACGTTGGGCTTTTCCATGTTCCGGGATCTGCGCCGGATCTGCGAGGAGCCGACTGACGAGGACCGCGCCTGGTTCCCCGACATCGCCGGCTCGGACTGGCTGGAAACCCTGCATTTCGCGATGAAGAACTTCAAGGACGAGAGCTTCATTCAGCAGTTCCTGTCGCCCAAGGTCATGCGCGATCTGAAACTGTTCGCTCTGGAAAACGACGAACAGGACGACCACTACACCATCACCGCAATCCACGACGACGCCGGCTATCGGCCGCTGCGCGAGAAGCTCGCCCGGCAGTACAACCTGAGCTACCGGGAACCGAACATCCAGGTGTGGAATGTGGATATTCGCGGCGACCGGTCACTGACGCTGCGCCACATCCCGGTGGATCGGGTACCGCTGGGTCGCGACACCGAAGAAGTGATTCGCCATGTCCACCGGTTGTGGGGCTTCGATGTGCACCTGGAAAGTGTCGACGAGGGCGAAGTGGTGGACGAGTACCATTGCCCGCCACCGCCTGAACCGGAAGACGACGACTAAACCTCTTCAATAATGCGCCCCAATCGGTGTTATGAGGTGATCGCTTCAGCAAATCGGGGAACTTTTCTACCCGATCAATCGTGAACCCTCACGGATATCAGTATACTTGCACCCAACAACTAAAAACTGCGTTGAGCTGGAGTGATACAAGGAATGAAACGTCTGGGAACACTGGATGCCTCATGGCTGGCTGTGGAATCTGAAGACACCCCCATGCACGTCGGGAACCTGCAGATCTTCTCACTGCCGGAGGGCGCTCCCGAAACCTTCCTGCGGGACATGGTGACCCGCATGAAAGAAGCGGGTGACATCGCGCCCCCCTGGGGCTACAAACTGGCTTGGTCGGGTTTTCTGGGGCGCTTGATCGCGCCTTACTGGGTGACCGACAAGAAAATCGATCTGGATTACCACGTCCGCCATTCGGCACTGCCGCGGCCCGGAGGTGAACGGGAGTTGGGGGTACTGGTTTCACGCCTGCATTCCAACCCGCTCGATTTCTCCCGGCCGCTCTGGGAATGCCACGTCATCGAGGGGCTGGAGAACAACCGCTTCGCCCTGTACACCAAGATGCATCACTCGATGATCGATGGCATCAGCGGTGTCCGGCTGATGCAGCGGGTGCTGACCACCGACCCGAACAAGCGCAACATGCTGCCGCCCTGGTCGGTCCGGCCGGCCAGCCTCAGAGTCAGCAAGGACGATCCGGATGCCAGCATTGCCGGGGCCGTTTCACACGCTCTGGACGCCCTGAAAATCCAGGCCGACATGGCGCCGCGTCTTTTGCAGGCGGGCAACCGACTGGTGCACTCGGTGCGCCATCCCGAAGATGGTCTGACCGCGCCGTTCACCGGCCCGACGTCGATCCTCAACCACCGGGTGACCGGCCAGCGTCGTTTTGCCACCCAGCACTACCAGCTCGACCGGATCAAGGCGCTGGCCCATGAAGCCAACGCATCGCTGAACGACATCGTGCTGTACCTGTGCGGCACCGCCCTGCGCCGATTCCTGCTGGAGCAGGACAATCTGCCGGACGCGCCACTGACCGCCGGCATCCCGGTCAATATCCGCCCCGCCGACGACGAGGGCACCGGTACCCAGATCAGCTTCATGGTGGCGTCCCTGGCCACCGATCAGGCCGACCCATTGAACCGCCTGCAGGACATCAAGATCTCCACCCGGCGCGCCAAGGAACATCTGCAAAAACTGCCCAAAAAAGCGCTGAACCAGTACACCATGCTGCTGATGTCGCCGTACATTCTGCAACTGATGTCCGGCCTGGGCGGCCGTATGCGACCGGCGTTCAACATCACCATTTCCAACGTGCCCGGCCCACAGAAAACCCTGTACTACGAGGGGGCCAAACTCGAAGCCATGTACCCGGTGTCGTTGATCGCCCATGGCGGGGCGCTGAACATCACCTGCCTGAGCTACGCCGGCTCCCTGAATTTTGGCTACACCGGTTGTCGGGACACCCTGCCGAGCATGCAGAAGCTGGCGGTCTATACCGGCGAGGCACTGGATGAACTGGAACAACTGATCCTGCCCCCGAAACCGAAACCGCGCCCGAAACGGAAGCCGAGAGCGCGCAAAGCGGCCGGCTAAATCGTCAGGCGCCGTCGCTTTGCCAGTGGCCGGCGCCGACGAAAATCACCTGCAGGAAACGGGCGGTGCGCCGGCGCATCAGGCCAATCTGACCATCATCATCCGGTGACACACTCAGGAGGTCGGTCAGGCTGAACGCCACCGTGCGCACCACCAGATCACACACCAGCTCCAGATCGGCCTCACTCAGGTGCGACATCAGGCCCAGACGTCGCAGGTCGTTCACCAGCTCGCTGACGAAAAACCGCATCTCCGCCCGGATACCTTCCTGAACCGCCCGACTGCCACCGGCCAGCCCCTGCGCCATAAAGGTAAAAAAGCTGCGATTGGCCAAAACGTGGGCGATGAAAATCCCCACCGACTCGTCGATCAGCTTGTCCGCCTGCAACACGTTGGCCCGGGCCTCCCGCATCATCCGCCGCAACACCAGTCCGAGCTCGTCCACCAGTTGCAGCCCCAGGTCGTCCATGTTGCGGAAATGGCGATAGAACGAGGTGGGTACCACGCCGGCCTGTCGAGTCACCTCGCGAATTCCCAGGCTGGCAAAATGCCGGCCCTTCCCCACCAGCTCCAGGGCTGCTGCCATCAGTTTTGCCCGGGTTTCACCGGGTTTTGGTCGTTGTTTTTCCGTCATGCTCGGACCGTGCCACTACCAGTTCGTTGACAAGTGTACACAGTTGCAGACGAGTACGCGCGCCTGTTTTTTCCTTGTCACTTTGAGCCAAAGCTTCGCTGTCGATTGTTGAATTTTTTCAGGCTGTGTACAGTCGTACACCTATGTGTACAATCGTACACACGAGAACCCCGGTGCCCGTCACCGCCGCCAGGAAAAGGAGCAACCCACCGATGGAACCCCTTACCACCTTCCCCAACATCCGAGGTTTCCGAGCCCTGACCTGGCTTGGACGTCAGTTGTCGAACCTGGACAACCCCGCCAGCTACTTCGACCCACTGGCGCAGGTCATCAATCCCATGTGGTTACAGGGCGTTACCCCTGCCCGGGTCGAACAGCGGCTCCGGGAAACCCCCGATACCGTCACCTTCGTGCTCAGGCCCGCCCCGCGCTGGCCCGGCTTCGAGGCCGGTCAGCACGTGTGTGTCCAGCTCGACATCGACGGCATCCGCCACACCCGCACCTTCAGCCTGTCCAGCTCGCCACTTCGCTGGCGCTCTGACGGGCGTGTGACACTCACCATCAAACGGGTAGCGCACGGCCGGGTTACCCAGTGGATGCACGACCAGCTGCATCCGGGCGACACCCTCGCACTGGGCAACGCCTTCGGGGACTTCCTGATCCCGGCGCCGGCCCAGCCGGTGCTGTACATTGCCGGTGGCAGCGGCATCACCCCCATTCTCAGCCATCTGGAAACCATGGCGGCGCAGGATTACCGGGCGCCGGTGACGCTGCTCTATTACGTTCGCTCGCCCCAGGACGTCATCGCCGGCGAACGGCTGCGGGCACTGGCCGCGCGCTACAGCGCACTGACACTGCATTTGCACTGCAGCCAGGAACAGACACCGCCCAGGCACCTGAGCGATGCCGACCTCGACGCAGTGCCCGGTCTGAAAGCCCGGCAGGTCTACCTGTGCGGCCCTGGCGGACTGATGGATCTGGCCGGTGCCCTGCTGCGGCAACGGGGCCTGCGAGAGGCGCAGATACATCGCGCGTTTTTCGCCCCACCCGCCCCCGCCAAACCGAATGCCAGTCAGCCGGAAGGCGACGTGACCTTCACCCGCAGCGGTGCCCAGATCCGCGCCGCCGACGACGCCACCCTGCTGGAGCTGGCCGAAGCGGCGGGGCTTTCGCCCCGGCACGGCTGCCGTATGGGCATCTGCCACCAGTGCAGTTGCCGCAAAACCGGTGGCACGGTGCGAAACCGGCTGACGGGCCAGACCTCAGGCCCGGGCGAGGAAACCGTCCAGCTGTGTATTTCCCAGCCCTGCGGGCCGGTCTCCCTGGACCTCTAAGCGCTCAAAACCGGCGGCCCTGCGCCCCAAGGAGTAGACCATGAACGCACTGAACGAACAGCAGCTCAAACAACTGGCGGAAGATCTGGACGCCATCCGGGACGAGGTCCTCGCGGATCTTGGAGCACGGGATGCCCGCTATATAAGAGGCATCATCCGCCTGCATCGCACCCTCGAAGTGAGTGGCCGGATCTTGATGCCCTTCGGCGTTTTGCCCCCGGTGTTCCTGGTGGCAACGGCCGCTCTCGGACTGGCCAAGATCCTGGAAAACATGGAAATCGGGCACAACGTCATGCATGGACAGTATGACTGGATGAACGACCCGGCTCTGCATTCCCAGAGCTACGAATGGGACACCGTCTGCCCCGGCGATTCCTGGCGCCGCACCCACAACTTCGAGCACCACACCTACACCAACATCCTGGGCAAAGACCGGGACTACGGATACGCCGTCCTCCGGCTCAGCGACGACGAGCCCTGGCAACCCTGGCACCTGCTGCAGTTCGTTAACTACCTGCTGCTGAGCGTGTTCTTCCAGTGGGGCGTCGGGCTGCACGAGCTGGAAAGCGAAAAGCTGCGCCGGGGCGAATTGCGCTGGCGCGACAAGTTGCCCTTCCTGAGAGACCTGGCCCGCAAAGGCGGCCGCCAGGTGTTCAAGGACTACGTCTTCTTTCCCCTGCTGACGTTTCCGGTGGCACCGGTCGTACTGGCGGGAAACCTCGGGGCCAACCTGATCCGCAACCTGTGGTCATCGACGATCATCTTCTGCGGTCATTTCACCGAGGACGCCCAGACCTTTTCCGAGGCCCAGTGCCAGAACGAAAGCAAAGGCCACTGGTATCTGCGCCAGCTCACCGGCTCCTCCAACTTCACCGGCGGCCGATGGCTGCATATTCTGAGTGGCCACCTCAGCTATCAGATTGAGCACCACGTCTTTCCGGATCTGCCGGCTCACCGCTACCCGGAAATCGCACAGCGAGTCGAGGCGGTCTGCCGAAAACACGGCATTCCCTACAACACCGGCCCGTTCTACCGGCAATACGGCACAGTGCTCAAGCGGATTTTGCGGCACTCCTTGCCGAACCAACGGCCGACCCGGGCCGCCGCTGCCTGAGTCATTCCAGCACCACGCCCGCGGCGCCGTCGAGGCTGCGGGCGCTGACCCGGTTCCGGCCAGCTTGTTTGGAGCGGTACAGGGCCTCGTCGGCGGCCGCAATCAGTTCCCGCGGCTCCACAGTGGCACCGGCGCGGGCAGTCGCGACCCCCACACTCACCGTCACCGCCACCGGACGCCCCTGCCACTGGAACGCCAGCTTCTGCTCGACCTTGCGCCGAATCGTGTTCGCCACAGACAAGGCCCCGTCCTGATCGGTGTAGGGCAGGATGACGGCGAATTCCTCGCCGCCGTAACGGGCCACCACATCGGTTTCCCGTCGCACGCTTTTGGCGAGCAGATCCGCCAGACGGATCAGACACCGATCACCGGCCAGATGCCCAAGGCGGTCGTTCAGGGCCTTGAAGTGATCGACATCGATCATCAGCAAGGACAGCGGTCCCTGCCGCCGGCAGCGGGTAGCCTCTTCGGCGAGCCGTTCGTCAAAGTAACGCCGGTTGTAGACCCCCGTCAGCCCGTCGGTGGAACTGAGCGCTTCCAGCTGCCGGTTGGCCGCCTCCAGTGCGGCGGTCCGTTCCGCCACTCGGGCTTCCAGCTGTTCGGTCATTTCCTGCTGGATGCGCTGGTTTTCCAGCATCAGGTGCCGGAGCCGGTCCACCAGCGCAATGGACAGCAGTATCACCTCGAACGCCGAGCCAATCTGGATACTGTATTCGGTCACAAAGTTGGCCGGCACCAGCGCAAAGGTTTTCAGGGTATACAGCAGCATGCCGCCCAGCAGCGTGGTCCAGGCGATCATGAAGTAGCGGGCCGGCCGGTAGCGGCGGTACCAGCACAGGCCGCCGGTAAAGAGCACCAGAGCCACGCCCACCGTGGCCATAAAGGTGTTAAGCCGGATCACCGGCCCGTACGCCGGCGATGCCAGCGATGCCACCGCGGTCACCGCGAAAAACACCATCAGCCCGACAAACGCCTTCTGCAGCCGCGGCGCGGTGTCCCGGAGCGCGAGGAACGAGCGCGAGAAGCCCAGCATGCTGAACATGCCGACGGAGATAAAAAAGGACACCGCCCGGTTGTTCCACCACTCGGCCTCCGGCCACAGGTGCTCGAACGCCAGACCGTTCAGGGAAAACTGCAACAGGCCATAGCTCAGAATGTAGGACACATACCACAGGTAGTTGGCATCGCGGATGGCGATGTAGATCAACAGGTTGAAGATCAGCATGCACACCAGCAGGCCATAGTAGAGGCCCAGCAGGAAGCGCTCCTGATGGTCGGCGGCGCTGAACTCGTCGGCGTGCCACAACAGCATCCGCATCTGAACGGCGCCGGAGGTTTTCACCCGGAA
>JBPEXU010000419.1:0-4837 GCA_052031225.1 Marinobacter sp.
ATCAGTTTGCCGGGGCGGAAAAACGATGTCGGTTCAGTGTCACTCATTCGCCATTGCACATACCAAAGACCGGAGGCCGAGTCTAGCAAACGCCCACGCCAAGTTCATGACCAAAAAACAAAAACCCCGTACCAGTGTGAACCAGCACGGGGTTTTCGGGATCTTCGGGTCGGGCCCCGAACGCGAGGCCCGCCTGGGATCAGGCCGGCATTACATCATGCCGCCCATGCCTCCCATACCGCCCATGCCACCCATGTCCGGAGCACCGGCCTTCTCGTCTTCCGGCTCATCCGCAACCATCGCCTCGGTGGTAATGATCAGGGACGCAACGGAAGCGGCAGCCTGCAGCGCGGAACGAGTGACCTTGGCCGGGTCGAGGATACCCATCTCCAGCATGTCGCCGTAAGTCTCGGTAGCCGCGTTGAAGCCGAACGCACCTTCGCCTTCACGCACCTTGGCAACCACGACAGAAGACTCGCCACCGGCGTTGTACACGATCTGACGCAGCGGAGCTTCCATCGCACGGCGCAGGATGTTGACACCGGCTTTCTGCTCTTCGTTGATGGCGTCTACCTTGTCCAGAGCAGCGATGGCACGGATCAGAGTCACGCCACCGCCCGGTACGATGCCTTCTTCAACAGCAGCACGGGTAGAGTGCAGCGCGTCTTCAACGCGGGCCTTCTTCTCCTTCATTTCCACTTCGGAGCCAGCACCGACCTTGATCACGGCAACACCGCCAGCCAGCTTGGCGACGCGCTCCTGCAGCTTCTCCTTGTCGTAGTCGGAGGTGCTTTCCTCGATCTGCTTACGGATCTGCTCAACGCGCGCTTCGATGTCGGACTGAGCACCGGCACCGTCGATGATGGTGGTGTTTTCCTTGGTGATGTTGACACGCTTGGCGGTGCCCAGGTCGTCCAGAGTGGTGTTCTCCAGAGTCAGACCTACTTCTTCAGAAATCACAGTACCGCCGGTCAGGATGGCGATGTCCTGCAGCATTTCCTTGCGACGGTCACCGAAGCCAGGTGCCTTCACAGCGGCAACCTTGACGATGCCACGCATGTTGTTGACCACCAGAGTCGCCAGCGCTTCGCCTTCGATGTCCTCGGCGATGATCATCAGCGGCTTGCCGGCCTTGGCGACAGACTCCAGCACCGGCAGCAGTTCGCGGATGTTGGAGATCTTCTTGTCAACCAGCAGGATGTACGGGTCTTCCAGTTCCGCAGACATGCTGTCCTGGTTGTTGATGAAGTACGGGCTCAGGTAGCCACGGTCGAACTGCATGCCTTCAACCACATCCAGCTCGTCTTCCAGGCCACGGCCTTCCTCAACGGTGATAACGCCTTCCTTGCCAACCTTTTCCATCGCATCGGCGATGATCTTACCGATGGTTTCGTCACCGTTGGCGGAAATGGTACCAACCTGCGCGATGTTGCGGCTGTCGTCACACGGCTTGGCCATCTCGCGAATGGCTTTCACCGCCTCGGCGGTGGCCTTGTCGATGCCGCGCTTGAGGTCCATCGGGTTCATGCCGGCGGTCACGGCCTTGATACCTTCGTTGACGATGGCCTGAGCCAGTACCGTCGCGGTTGTGGTACCGTCACCGGCGGTGTCGTTGGCCTGGGACGCCACTTCCTTAACCATCTGGGCGCCCATGTTTTCGAACTTGTCTTTCAGTTCGATTTCCTTAGCAACGGACACACCGTCTTTGGTGACGTTCGGCGCACCGAAAGACTTTTCCAGAACCACGTTACGGCCTTTCGGGCCCAGGGTTACCTTGACTGCGTCCGCCAGGATGTTGACACCTGCGACCATGCGCTTACGGGCGCTGTCACCGAATTTAACGTCTTTTGCTGCCATGTCTTCTATTCCTGTTCGTTAAACCGAAATTGAATCAAACGGATCGATGAAGTCTCGGGTTAATCGAATCGATTACTCGAGCACGCCGTAGATGTCGTTTTCGCTCATGATGAGCAGCTCTTCACCGTCGATCTTCACGGTGTTGCCGGCGTACTGGCCGAAGACAACGGTGTCACCCACCTTGACCGCCAGTGCGCGGGTTTCGCCGTTTTCCAGGATGCGACCGTTACCGACGGCAATCACTTCACCCTGGGAAGGCTTCTCTTTGGCGTTACCCGGCAGCACGATGCCACCCGCAGTTTTCTCTTCTTCTTCCTTACGGCGTACGACAACACGATCGTGTAGCGGACGAATTTTCATTGCTCGGTTTCTCCAATAGTCAGATTAATGTGGCAATGATGGTTTGGTTAATTGCCGGGGCCGGCGAACCGGCGCACGCGCCTTTCTCTGGGGCCCGCAGCAAACTTGTGAGACCTAAATGGGGTTGGCCGGACGCATTTCAACACCCCGAAAGAAAAAATTTTCACTTTTTTTCGAGGCGATCTCGACCACGCTCGGTGTGATCCTCGTACTCGCCGTCAATGATGTCCCCTGCCCCGCCCCGCTCAAAAGGTCCCGGACGGTCGCCGAAGCGGAACTCAAAGCGCTGGCTCTGGCCCGCCACCACCATGCGCTTCAGCGCCTGACCGGCGAGCCAGTGGCGGGAGCCCGGCAACAGGCACAGAAACCCGACGCCGTCGGTGATAAATCCGGGGGTCAGCAACAACGCGCCCCCAACGGCAAGGATCAGCCCCTCGGCCACTTCCCGGGCCGGCAACTCGCCGCTGTTCAGGCGCTCGTTGGCCCGCAACAGGGTGGCCAGCCCCTGCTGCCGAAGCAGCCAGGCACCAATCACCGCGGTCAGGAGCACCAGCCCGATGGTGTTGAGCACACCGATCACACTGCCAACCTGGATCAGCAACGCCATCTCGGCAATGGGCAGGACAATAAACAGAACAAGGAAAACGGACAAAGTGCCTCCTGACTCTTTGATATACTCCGCACCACAACAACGATGCGATCCGGCACACAGAGACTGCGAACCCATTTGTTAACTTGATTAGGGCAAACCATGAAACTTCAAGATTCTGTGATTGCAATTACCGGCGGCGGTCAGGGCCTGGGCCGAGCCATGGCCGAATATCTCGCCGCTCGGGGCGCGAAACTGGCACTGATTGATCTGCTGGAAGACAAGCTGGAAGCGACCGCAGACGCCTGCCGCAAGGCCGGTAGCGAAGCGAAAACCTACGTCTGCAACGTCGCCAAGGAAGACGAAGTCGAACGCACCTTTCAGGCCATCGTCAGTGATTTTGGCCAGCTGAACGGCCTGGTCAACAACGCCGGCATCCTGCGCGACGGCCTGCTGGTCAAGTTCAAGGACGGCAAACTGGAAAAGCGTATGGAGCTGAGCCAGTGGCAGTCGGTGATCGACGTCAATCTGACCGGCGTGTTTCTGTGTGGACGTGAAGCCGCCACCCGGATGATCGAGAACGGCGACCAGGGCGTGATCATCAACATCGCGTCCATCTCCCGGGCCGGCAACATGGGGCAGAGCAACTATTCCGCGGCCAAAGCCGGCGTGTCTGCGCTGGTTCCGGTCTGGGCCAAGGAACTGGCGCGCTACGGCATCCGCTGCATGGGCATCGCGCCCGGCTTCATTGAAACCGACATGACAGCCTCGATGAAACCGGAAGCACTGGCCAAGATGACCGCCGGCATCCCCCTCAAGCGCATGGGCAAGCCCGACGAAATCGCCTCCGCCGTGGCGTTTATCTTCGAAAACGACTACCTGTCTGGCCGGATGATCGAAGTAGACGGCGCACTGCGCCTGTGATCCTCCGTTGGCAGTGGGGGCGTGCCCTCACTGCCAGCGATACCGGCGCATCGATACCCGCCCATTCTCCACTTCGACCCCTTCCGCGCGCAGCAACGACACCTGGCGCTCAAACGCCGCACTGCCTTCCGGGAACGCGATCTGGCCCGTGCTTCGCAGCACCCGAAACCACGGCACCCCATGGCCGTCGGGCAGTTTGCCCAGCGCACGCCCGACGAACCGGGCCTGGCGCCCCAGCCCCGCCATTTCAGCGACCTGGCCATAGCTGACGACCCGCCCGGGCGGCACCGCCATCACCACCTGCCAGATCCGCTGCTCCCGGCTCGGCTCCTCCGTCATGGCGTCACCTCGGTGTTTTTGGGCGCCAACGCGTCCAGCCGATCACCCCGGCGCATCAGGTACAGCACCAGGACAATGGCCGGCCCCCCCATCAGGGCCGCCACGGCAAAAAACTCGGCGTAACCGAAGTGCGCCACCACCACCCCGGAAAAACCGCCCAGAAACTTACCCGGCAGGGTCATCAGTGAGCTAAACAGGGCGTATTGCGTAGCGGTGAACGAGGCGCTGGTCATGCTTGAGAGCCAGGCAATCAGGGCCACGTTGGCGATGCCGCCGCTGAGGTTGTCGGCACTGACCACCAGCGCCAGGGTCCAGATGTTCGGCGGGTATTGCGCCAGCATCACAAACAGCAGATTGGTGGCCGCAGTCAGAACCGCCCCCGCCAACAGGATTTTGCGAACCCCATAGCGAACCACCAGCACGCCACCGACCAGAGAACCCAGGATGGTCATGAGAAAGCCGAATACCTTGGTGACATCCGCCACTTCGGTTTTCGAAAAGCCCATGAAATTCAGATAAAACGGGTTGGCCATAACGCCCATGGCAATGTCGGACACCCGGTAGACGGCGACCAGCGCCAGAATGACAATGGCCAGCTCGCGGTAGCGCTGGAAAAAGTCCTGGAACGGGCCGGCAACCGCGACATAGAACCAGGCGGCGAGGCGGGCCAGCCCTGGGTCCAGGTGGGCCCGCTGTGCCGCTTCCTGCTCAATCCGGTGGGCGATATCGGATGCGATCGAGACATGATTGACCCGGGGTTCACGCACC
>JBPEXU010000042.1:0-1868 GCA_052031225.1 Marinobacter sp.
TGACCGGACCGTAGTGGTCAAACACGTTGGTCAGGATGCCGGATCCGGAAGTCAGGGTCAGGAACTGGTTGCGGAAACCGATCAGGCCCCGGGCCGGCATGATGAACTCCAGCCGGGTCCGCCCACGACCATCCGGAACCATGTTCTTCAGCTCCGCCCGGCGCAGCCCCATAACCTCCATGATGGCGCCCTGATGCTGATCCTCGACATCGATCACCACGAACTCGTACGGTTCCTGGATCTCGCCGTCAATCTCGCGCTGCACCACTTCGGGGCGGGAAACGCCCAATTCAAAGCCTTCCCGGCGCATGTTCTCGATCAGCACCGACAGATGCAGCTCACCGCGCCCGGACACCTTGAATTTTTCCGCCGACTCGCCCTGCTCGACCCGCAGCGCCACGTTGTGCAGCAGCTCCTTCTCCAGACGTTCCTTGATGTTCCGACTGGTGACAAACTTGCCTTCCTTGCCCGCAAACGGCGAGTCGTTCACCTGGAAGGTCATGCTGACCGTCGGCTCATCCACCGTCAGCGGCGGCAACGCCTCCGGATTGGCCGGATCGCACAGGGTGTCGGAAATAAACAGCTCACTGATGCCGCTGATGCAGACGATGTCGCCCGCGGTCGCCTCTTCCACCGGCACCCGCTGCAGGCCGTGGAAGCCTTTTACCTCTAGCACCTTGGCGTTGCGTTTCTTGCCATCGCGGTCGATCACCGCAACCTGCTGGCCCGGACGCAAAGTGCCGCGGGTGATGCGACCGATGCCGATAACACCAACATAACTGTCGTAATCGAGCTGGGAAATCTGCATCTGGAACGGCGCTTCAAGGTCGACATCCGGCGCAGGCACATTGTTCACGATGGCGTCGAACAGCGGCGTCATATCTTCTGCCAGCTGGTCCGCCTCCGGGCCCGCGATGCCGTTCAGCGCCGAGGCGTAGACAATCGGGAAGTCCAGCTGATCGTCGGTCGCACCCAGGCGGTCAAACAGGTCGAAGACCTCGTTGATCACCCAGTCAGGCCGGGCGCCAGGCCGGTCAACCTTATTGACTACAACGATCGGCTTGAGGCCACGATCAAAGGCTTTCTGGGTCACGAAACGGGTTTGCGGCATCGGCCCGTCCACCGCGTCCACCAGCAACAGCACCGAATCCACCATCGACAAGACCCGCTCCACTTCACCGCCGAAGTCGGCGTGTCCGGGCGTGTCCACGATGTTGATCCGGTAGTCATTCCACGTTATCGCGGTGTTTTTGGCGAGAATGGTAATACCACGCTCACGCTCCTGATCATTGGAGTCCATCACCCGCTCGTCGCCGGAACTCTTGCGATCCAGCGTACCGGATTGCTGGAGCAGTTTATCAACGAGGGTGGTCTTGCCATGGTCGACGTGGGCGATGATGGCGATATTACGAAGCTTCTCAATCACAACGGGGTTCCTACACGGTCTATAAGCGGCGCGCAGTATAGCGAAAACTCGGTGGCGATAATATGAAGAATAACGCCTATTCCGTACCGCCCGAACGCACCACTTTGATGCACGCCGATATTTTATGCACCATGTAAGTGCGCCTTTATGGTGCGTTTTTCGAACCCTCAGGCTGCGACAGGTCGGACACCCCGAAGCCAAACCCGCACCACTGCGCTTTTCTGGCGCACGCCATGAAAACTGGCAAGGTGATTGCTTTGTTTTGGGCAGCCGAAATTGTAAGGATCGGGCACCAGCCTTCTGTTAAGCTGCCCGAACCCCAAATAGAGATCGGACCTCAGACTTACTGAACGATCCGGCACCACAAACATGAAATACGCCCGCTTTGCGGGGCAACCAACGGAGCATGCACAATGTCCAAAACGATTGATCTGATCAAAGA
>JBPEXU010000420.1:0-3694 GCA_052031225.1 Marinobacter sp.
AGGGTGGCGGCCGGTGCCGTTGCGGTTGCAATCGCGCCCAGCAACAGCGCCGCGACCGGGTTGCCGGTCAGCCACCACATCGCCAGAGCCACCATCAGGGCGGTCACCAGCGTAACCGCCAGACTCACCACCAACGCTTCCCGACCGTCCCGGAGATGCCGGAAGAACATCCGTTCACCGAGCAGAAAGCCGACCATGGCGAGTGTCAGTTGGGTGATGAAGCCGAAGCTCTGATCGCTGCTCTCGGGCAGCAGCGCCAGCATCTCCGGCCCAGCCAGTGCGCCCAGCAGGAGCAACAACGTCACCCGTGGTACGTGAATGCGCTGGCCGAGCGCGTGCGCCGCCAGGGCCAGTAACAGGGTGGCGCCAATCAGCAGCAAGTCCGTTGCGTGATTCATGCCGTCAGTCCTGCTGCAGTGGCACGAAGCTGGCCCCGGTCAAAGCAGCCAGGTCGTCGGGGGCCAGTTCGATTTCCAGGCCCCGGCGGCCGGCGCTGACGAACAGGGTGTCGAAGCGCCGGGCACTGACGTCGATAAAGGTTTTCAGGCGTTTCTTTTGGCCCAGGGGACTGACGCCGCCCAGGACATAGCCGGTGGCGCGTTCGACGGTGTTCTTCTCAGCCATACCGGCCTTCTTGCGGCCGGCGGCCCGGGCGATCCGCTTCATGCTCAGGGACGCGGATACCGGCACGACGGCCACCGCCAGTTCGTTGCCATCCAGAGCCACCACCAGGGTCTTGAACACCCGCGCCGGTTCCACGCCAAGCTTATCTGCGGCTTCGAGGCCGTAGCTGGCGCTGGCGGGGTCGTGGGCGTACTCGTGGATTCGGTGGTCGACCTTGGCCTTTTTGGCGGCATCAATGCCTGGTGTCATCGGAGGGCCTTCTGTCCGTGCGCGTTGGGACGGGAAACGTTGGGAAATTAAAGCAGCTTGCCGACGGGCCCACAACTGAGGCGCGGATCTAAGACTGCGGTCGAACTGTCTTTCGGTCACGAAGTCTGCATAATATCCGACTAGTTTATCGACATATGCACTCGACGACAGGTACACGGTTGGCATGGCTCCCTCGCAGCAGCAAAGGCGGCGCCTCAGAAAGCTCCGGGATCGCTATGTCCCCGTCCGGCGGGCGCTGCTCGCCGCGCTTATCTACGTTACCGTGGGTGGGCTCTGGATTGCTTTTTCCGACCGGTTGGTGGAAACCTGGTTTCCGGACCCGACAATGCTTTCTCTGGTCCAAACCTGGAAGGGCTTGTTGTTTATCGTGGTCACCGGCGTGGTGTTGTTTCTGGCCATGCGCGCCCAGTTCGAGCGTGATCGGCGGCTGCTGGCTTTGCAGCATCACCAACGCCAGGCCCTGCGTAAGCGCGAGCGACAGCTTTCGGTGTTGATGGATAACCTCCCGGGGATGGCGTATCGCTGCCGGTTCGACCGGGACAGGACGCTGTTGTTTGTATCCGGGGGCTGCGCCCGCCTGACCGGCTACGATCCGGAAGAACTGAGCTACAACGGGCCGGTGCGCTATACCGACCTGATTCCGGACCAGGCACGGGTTGACGAGGCCGTTCAGACTATTCAGCGGGCACTGGAAAACCGCCAGCCGTATTCGCTGGAATACCCGCTGGTCCGGAAAGACGGCCAGCGGATCTGGGTCTGGGAACGGGGCCGGGGCGTCGAGGACGACGACGGCGAACTGGTGCTTGAAGGCATCGTCCTCGACATCTCCGGTCGTAAGGCACTGGAAAGCCGGCTTGAAGAGCAGGCCACCCGCGATGCGCTGACTGGCCTGTACAATCGGCGCGAAGCCACGCGCCTGCTGAACGAAGAGCTGGCCCGTGCCCGCCGTTACCAGCGTTCGATGGCGCTGCTGTGGGTCGACTTCGACCATTTCAAGGACATCAACGATACCCATGGCCATGCCGCCGGCGATGCGGTGCTGAAGTCGGTGGGCCGGCTGCTGCTTGACAGTGTTCGCGGTGTCGACATCGTCGGCCGCTACGGTGGCGAGGAGTTCGTTATCCTTCTGCCGGAGATGGATGTGCAGGGCGCCGAAGACACCGCCGAACGGCTCCGGCTGGCGGTGAGCCAGACGCCCCACACGCTGGCAGACGGCACCCGGATTTCGCTGACCATCAGTGTCGGTGTTGCGGTCTATCCGCTGCATGGTCAGGACGCCGACAGTCTGTGCGCGGCGGCGGACAAAGCGATGTATCGCGCCAAGGAACGGGGGCGCAACTGCGTGGTCGTGGCTAGCGCCGGCTGACCGGTCCATAATGGAAAGAGGAGCGCCAGTGGGCAGTGGGGCCGGTGACAGTCACCGGCAACCCCCCGGGCCAATGTCCCGGCGTCACCGGCCACTGACAATAGAATAAAAAACGCCCGCAAGGACTGAGTACCACCATGAACCCGATTGCCCGCCGAGCCCTGCACGTCAGTAAAATCCCCAAAGACCTGAGTACCGTTACCTGTATTGATCGTGGCGGTGAGGATCACGTCGCCGCTGGTGTTTCGGCGGACGTGGTCGAGACGGTCTGGCGCAGCGTCGAGGCGATTTACCGGACCGGCGTGCACCCAGGTATCCAGCTGTCCGTGCGTCATCGAGGGCATCAGGTGCTGCACCGGGCGATTGGTCATGCCTCGGGCAACGGCCCCCACGATCCGCCCGATGCGACCCGGGTGCCGATGACCACCGATACCCCGATCTGTTACTTTTCCGCCTCCAAGGCGGTGACCGCCCTGCTCATGCACATGCTGTCGGAACAGGGGCTGGTGAACCTGATGGACCCGGTGTCCTACTATTGCCCGGAATTTGCCAAAAACGGCAAGCGAACCATCACCGTTCATCAGATCCTCTCCCACCGTGGTGGCATTCCGGCGATTCCCCGGGAAACCCCGATCGATGTGCTGTGGGACCGGGACGAGATCTGGCGCATCCTGTGTGAAGCCCGGCCGGTGGAGGTCGATGGCGCCAAGGTGGCGTACCACGCCATCACCGGCGGGTTTGTGCTGCAGCGGGTGCTGGAAAAGGTCACCGGCGACACCATTGAAAACTACCTCGACAAGTACCTGCGCCGACCCATGGGCATGCGCTGGTTCACCTATGGCATCGCGCCGGAAGACCTGCCGTCACTGGCGACCAATTACGCCACCGGACCGACGCCCCGGTTCCCGGTGTCCTGGGTGGTGGCGCGCGCGCTGGGGGGCGATATCCGCACTGTCGAGCGGGTATCCAACGACCCCCGGTTCCAGGAAGCGGTGATCCCGGCCGGCAACCTGTGTGGCACCGCCGAGGAGATGAGTCGGTTCTATCAGATGATGCTCAACGGCGGCGTCTGGGATGGCAAGCGCATCTGCAGCGAAATGACCGTTAGACGAGCGATTCAGCAGTTTGGCTCGCTGCAGATTGATCGCACCATGATGATTCCCATGCGCTTCAGCGCCGGCATGATGCTGGGCGGTAACCCGGTCGGGCTGTGGGGACCGCAAAGTCGGTACGCCTTCGGCCATATTGGCCTGATCAACAAGCTGTGCTGGGCCGATCCGGCGCGGGACATCGCGGTCAGCCTGCTCAATACCGGCATTCCCATCGTCGGCCACCACCTGCCCGCGCTGGTGAAGTTTGTCTACACCGTGTGCAAGCAGTTCCCGCTGATTCCGGAAGGTCAGCGCCCGCTGGTCGCCGCCTGAATTACAGGGT
>JBPEXU010000421.1:0-2018 GCA_052031225.1 Marinobacter sp.
GCTCGTTGAACAGTGCCGCCGAGAGCGTCGCCACGCTGACCAGGTAGAAGGTCAGAAACAGGCTGCGGTCAAAGGCGGCTTCGGTCAGGCCAAACACCGCGTAGCCCGCCGGCACCATGGCTCCGGCAACGGCAATGGCGGATACCGCCGGGCTGGGATGGCCGGCATAGCGCAGGAACACGGCAAACGGGATCGCCAGCAGCAACAGCCAGCTCACCACCCCAATGATGCCTTTGGTGGCCGCCAGGTGGTAATTGCTTTGGACGCTGGCCCAAAAGGAGGACTGGTCAATGGTGCTCAGGGCAAGGATGCCGACCAGCGCCACCGCCGCCACCGCGGGCAGTCGCCAGCGTTTGGGCATTAGGGGCAGAAACAGGAGTGCCAGCACCGGCAGGGCGATCAGGTTGCTGCGGGTCTGGCTCGCCATGGCCACCAGCCCGGCGCCAGCGGCGATCAGGAGCACCAGCAGGCCGAGGCCGCGCCGGTGCTGTTTGGCGAAGTAGGCCGCGCCTACGGCACACAAGGCGGCCGATAACAGTGCCAGGTTGCCGAACGTGATGGCGTTGATGCCGGGGCTGTAGCGTTGGCTGAAGTAGGCGCTGGCGCTCATGTCGCCGGTCAGAAAATCGACCAGCATGGTAATCAGAACGGCAGCCGCCGCTGCGATAAATGCGGTGAACACGGTGCGCGCACGGGCGCCTGAAGCCGTGGCGGCGATCACCAGCGGCCAGAACAGGATAAGGCGGGCGTGGGTGCCGAGGGTTTTACCGCCCTCGTAGGAGAAGCCTTCCAGAGCCCAGCTGATGACGCTGGTCAGGACAAAAAACCAGAACCCGAAGTGCACCAGTCGCAACTCTTTGGGGCGATCCCACGCCCGTTGCTCCAGGGTCCGTTTCTGGATCAGAACACCGCCAAGGATCGCCACGATGAGGGCGGATGCAGCGATGACGCTGGACGACAGCAGAGCGCCACCCAGAGCAAGCACAATCAGGGCGCGGGTCACAGAAGCAGCGTTGAGCATGGTCAGCAGATCCGATCGGGGTAGTAGGGGTTTCTCTCTCCGGGAGGGCGATGCCTGAGGCGCTTGTACTCCCACTGGTATTGTTCCGGGGCCTGGCGAACGACCTTTTCAACCGAACGGTTGAGCGCCGTTGCCGCCGCAACCGGGTCGGCGTCGCCAATGCCGGGCACGCCCTCGGTGACCACCAGGCGAAACCCCTGGGCCTCCGGCAACCGCTCGGCGTAGGTCATCAGCACATGAGCGCCGGTTTTCTGAATGAGTTTGCTGACCAGGGTCATGGTCCGGACTTCGATGCCAAAAAACGGCGCGTAGGCGTTGGTCTTGCCCCGTGGCGACTGGTCGGGCAGGATGCCGGCCACCCCGCCTTCTTTCAGGATGCCCATCAGGCGGCTCAGGCCGCGGCGATCGCCCCGAACCAGCTCGGAGCCCAGGCGGCCACGGACCCGGATCATGTAGTCCTCCAGCTCCGGGACGTTGGGCGGACTGTACAGCGCCGCCATCTTGTAGCGCGACGAGAAGAACAGACCGGCCAGTTCCCAGTTGCCAAGGTGCGGGGCCAGAAGAATCAGGCCCTTTCCGGTCGCCAACGCCTCGTCGACCAGCTCCAGACCCTGGGTTTCCCGGACCAGCGTCAGGCACTTTTCCACCGGCCATTCCCACATCAGCGGCACTTCCAGCGCCACCATGCCGGTGTGTGCCAACGAGCGCTTCACCAATTGTTGCTGCTGCTCCGAAGTGTATTCGGGCAGGCACAGGGCGATGTTGGTTTCGGTGACTTTCCGGCCCTGGGTGTTCAGGCGCCACATCAGCCAGCCCACCAGCCGGCCGAGGGCCTGCGCCACCGGCAATGGCAGGGAACCCGCCAGCCGCAGCGCGCCGGCGATCAAATAGTATTTCAGTTTACTCATGTCCGACCGTACCGATCCTCAAAGCGCACGATGTCGTCTTCGCCCAGGTAGGAGCCGGACTGGACCTCGATCAGTTCCAGGTCAATGAC
>JBPEXU010000422.1:0-5102 GCA_052031225.1 Marinobacter sp.
GCCGGCTTCGGCGTCCAGCGCCAGTGACACCTGGGACAGGAGCTGGCCCAACAGTTGACCCACCCGACGGGCGATCCGCAGGCGTTGGGTCTTGTCGGCGATATCGGTGCTGTCCGGTGTGACCGGCTTGGAATTGGGGGCGGTTTCGGTGACGGGCGGGACCGAGGGTGTAGACGCCCCGTCCGAACGCTCGTCCAGCAGGGCGATCTGGCGATCGATCTGCTCCTGCAGCTGGCGCCAGGCGTCGAGATCCACCTTGCTTTTGCGCAGGTCTTTGCGAATGCGGGCAAGCAGTTTGTCCAGTTCCGGCGTTTGGCCCTCCGAGGCCAGGCTGGTTCGAACCAGCATACGCTCCAGCGTGTTACGTTCGGCCTGCCACTGTTTTTCCCGTAATTCCGCTGCTTCAACTTCCCGGAGGTATTTTTCTTTCCAGGACTGGTCCGAGGCCATCAAACGTTCCCGTTGCGTTCTTGGTGTTTGTCGATCAGTTTTCGATGACAATCAGGATTACCGGTCGCGTCCATCCCGGTCGCCGTCCTTGGAGTCGTCGCGCCCATGATACGGATTTCGCCGGGCCCTGGGGTGACTCTGGTCATAAACCCGCGCCAAATGTTGAAAATCAAGGTGAGTATAGACCTGAGTCGTGGCAATGTCCGCATGCCCGAGCAGTTCCTGAACCGCACGCAGATCGCCGCTCGACTCCAGCATATGGCTGGCAAACGAGTGCCGGAGCAGGTGCGGATGCAACCGTTGGTCAGCGCCCTTGACCAGCCCCCAGCGGGCCAGACGGGCCTGGATACTGCGGTGACTCAGGCGGCGCCCTCGCCGGCTGACAAAGACCGCCGGCTCGTCCGCTCGCGCCAGCGCCGCACGCACTCCGAGCCAGGCACTGAGGGCCTCGCTGGCCTTGCGGCCCACCGGCAACAACCGCTCCTTGTCGCCCTTACCCAGCACCCGCACCTGGCCGGCACGCAGATCCAGGGCGCCCAGATCCAGCCCGGCCAGTTCCGACAACCGCAACCCGGACGAGTACATCAGCTCGAACATGGCCAGATCGCGACACTCCAGGGGATCGTCCGGTGGCGCGTCCAGCAGGTAGGAAAGCTGGTCGACATCGACCACCCGAGGCAACCGGCGACCGGTTTTCGGTGCCCGCACATCCAGCCCCGGATTGTCCGTCGCCAGTCGTTCGCGCAGCAGGTAGTGAAAAAAACGTCGGGTGGCCGACAGGTGGCGGGCGATGCTGCGGCCACTGAGCCCTTGCCGGCTCAGGGTCGCCACATAGCGGCGCAGGTCGTGACTGCGCAGATCCCGCCACTGGTGCTGGCCGGCCCGATGCCACCAGAGCGCCAGCCGGGTCAAATCCCGCTGGTAACTGTCGCAGGTGCGGGGTGAATGACGGGTTTCCGCCGCAAGGTGCTGGAGGAAGGCCGCCAGCGGGGCCGACAGTGACTCCGGAAGCTCTGTCGCCATCCCGGGCCCTAGCGCTCGGCCGACGCGTCGACCCGCTCGCCGGCGCCGGTGTGCCGCTGCATCAGCGGTGGCAACAGGCGGCTGAGGGTATCGCTGATGTAACTGAGAAACATGGAGCCCATGCTCTGATCAAAGTAGCCGGGCTCGCAACTGCCGACGGCAAAGACCCCGACCAGGGTCTGGTGGCGCAGGGGCACCAGCGCCACCGAGGCGATCGGTTCGTCCCGGTCCGGGAACAGGAAGTCGCGCTCGCTGTCCCGGAACTGACCGCACACCGCACGCTCACCATCGAGCAGACTCCCCAGGCGCTCCCTCGCCAAAGTCGGGCTGACCACGTGCAAGGCGCCCTGGGACGCCTCCGGCAGGGTCTGGTCGGTGAACAGCAGCACCGAGGCCGCATCCAGCCCGAAGTCGCCGCGGATGCTGTCATCGATCGCCGCCGCCAGCTCGTTCAGGGTCCGGGCCTCAATGACCTGCAACAGCAAGCGTTTGCTCTTCTCGAACAGACGATCGTTATGGCGGGCGATGGACACCAGCTCGACCAGCTCGCGCCGCAGTGTATCCCGCTGTTCGCGGAACAGGTGGACCTGACGCTCCACCAGAGAAATGGCCCGACCGCTGTCGTGGGGCAGAGTCAGGCTGCGCAGCAACTCGTCCTGATCGACAAAAAAGTCGGGATTGGCGCGCAGGTAATCGGCGACCTGTTCCCGGGTCAGCGCCTCGGTCTTCTTCCGGACCGTTGAGTCTGTCATCGTGCTCTCCTGATGGTTTCAGGACCGTTGTTTAAAGGATCGGCCACTCTTGCGGCGCCGACCCTGCTGTTCCCCCGGCAGCCGAAGCTGCCCCTCGAAGACCGTGGTGGCAGGCCCGTCCATCATAACAGGGGCCCCCTCACCCGGCCATTCGATCACCAGTTTGCCACCGCGCAGCTCCACCTCGACCCGGTCATCGAGCAGCCCGCGCAACCGGCCCGCCACCACCGCGGCACAGGCACCACTGCCGCAGGCCAGGGTTTCCCCCGAGCCGCGCTCGAACACCCGAAGTCGGGCGTGTCCGGGGTCGAGGATCTGCAGAAAGCCGATGTTGGCCCGGGCCGGGAATCGCGGGTGGCGCTCCAGCGCCGGCCCAAGCGTGGCCACCGGCGCGGTCTCGACATCGTCGACCAGCAGAACGCCGTGCGGGTTGCCCATGGAGACCGCGCTCAGTTCCACGACCTGTCCGTCCACCTCGACGGTATACACGGCCTTGCGTTGGTCCGCCGCGAACGGAATGGCCGGCGGGTTCAGCTCCGGCGTTCCCATGTTGACCCGCACCAGGCCATCCTTGCCGATCCGCAGCTCGATCACGCCCTTGGCGGTCTGGACCCGGATGACCTTCTTGTTGGTCAGCCGCTGATCCCGGACAAAGCGGGCGAAGCAGCGGGCACCGTTGCCACATTGCTCTACTTCCGAGCCGTCGGCATTGAAAATGCGGTAGCGGAAATCGACATCCGGCAATCCGGGCGGCTCCACGACCAACAGCTGATCGAACCCGACGCCGAAATGGCGGTCGGCGAGGTCGCGGATGTGTTCCGGGCGCAGCCGAAACGGCTGGCTGATGGCATCAACCACCATGAAGTCGTTGCCAAGTCCGTGCATCTTGGTAAAGCGCAGCAGCGGCCCCTGCCCCCGACGTTGCTGAGTCATCGCACGCTCCCCCGTCATTCCGGCAGACGACTCTCGGGCGCCAGCACGTCGTCCAGGGTTTCCCGTCGGCGAATCAGGTGCACCCGGTCGCCATCGACCATCACCTCGGGCGGACGCATCCGGGTGTTGTAGTTCGAACTCATGACAAAGCCGTAGGCACCGGCCGAACGCACCGCCAGCAGATCCCCCGCCTTGAGTCGCAGCTTGCGATCCTTGCCGAGGAAGTCGCCGGTTTCGCACACCGGCCCGACCAGATCCCAGTGTTTCTCGTCCCCGTCCTGATGGGGTGCGACCGGAATGATGGCTTGCCAGGCGCTGTACAGCGCCGGCCGGATCAGATCGTTCATGGCGGCATCGAGGATGGCAAAGTTGCGGTGCTCGGTGCACTTGAGGAACTCCACCCGGGTCACCAGGATACCGGCGTTGGCGGCGATCGAACGGCCGGGTTCCAGAATCAGTTCCAGCGACCGGTCCCCCAGCCGTTCCGACAGGGCCCGGACGTATTCGGACGGCTGCGGCGGCTGTTCCTGATCGTAGGTCACGCCCAAACCACCGCCCATGTCCAGGTGCCGGATCACGATGCCGTCTTCCGCCAGCCGGTCCACCAACGCCAGCACCCGGTCCAGGGCATCCAGGAACGGCTCGACCGTCGTCAGCTGGGAGCCGATGTGGCAGTCCACACCGTGGATCTCCAGATGCGGCAGGGCCGCGGCCCGGGCATAGACCGCCGGCGCTTCGGCGATGTCGATACCGAACTTGTTTTCCTTCAGGCCGGTGGAAATGTACGGGTGGGTACCGGCGTCGACATCGGGATTGACCCGCAGCGAGACGGGCGCCTTGACCCCCAGCTCACCGGCAACCCGGTTCAGCCGGTCCAGCTCGGTGTCGGATTCGACGTTGAAGCAGCGCACCCCGACTTCGAGGGCACGTTTCATCTCCCATTCCTGTTTGCCGACGCCGGAAAACACCACCTTGGCGGGGTCGCCGCCGGCCCGGAGCACGCGCTCCAGCTCACCGGCCGAAACAATGTCAAAGCCGGCGCCCAAACGGGCCAGAACGTCCAGCACCGCCAGATTGCTGTTGGCTTTGACGGCGTAGCAGACCAGATGCGGCCGCTCGCTCAGAACATCGTCGTAAGCCCGGAAATGGCGCTCCAGGGTCGCCCGGGAATAAACGTACGCCGGGGTACCAAAACGCTCGGCGATGCGGGCGACAGGGACATCCTCGGCGTACAGCTCGCCGTTACGGTAATTGAAGTGATCCATGGGTTTCCTGATTGGTCTGTGGGAGCGTGGCTATTCGTCGTCCTGCGTGCTCGGTTCCTGTACCGCCGGCCCCGTCGCAGCCTCCGCCGCCGTTGCCGGCTGAGACGGACTCGGTTCCCGGTACAGCGAGCCCTTCTGACCACAGCCGGCCAGTGCCAGCAGCAGAATCAGCCCGGAAAGAAGTCGAACACCCATGAGCGCCCCCTGCAAGTTCGTGATGGCGGCAGTATACCTGACCGCCATGGCAGCGGGCGAGGATGACTGGGTCAGCCGTTAAGCTGCTGGTTCAGGGTCTGCTCGAGCAAGTTGCGATAATGCAGGTACTGGCTGGTCTGGATGTCCTGCTGGTAAATCTGCGGGTCCAGGTCGTGCGGCAAATGCAGATCGGTCAGGTAAACCGGGTAAGGCTCGGTGCTTCTGCGCATGGACCGGATGTAATGGACCACCGCCGGAATCAGCCGGTCGCCGTATTCCTGCACGGTAAATTCCTGATTGCCGCAGAACAGATCGAAGCGCAGGCGGTCATCGCCTTCCTGTACTCCAACGGCCTGCACTTCCAGCCCCGGCAGGGGCAGCTCGGCATCGCCTGCCGGACGCGGTTCCGGGTACCAGCGACCGTCCCGGCTGACCAGCTCAAAGCACTGGACCTGGCCCATCGCCAGGGTGGCGTCCGGGTGAC
>JBPEXU010000423.1:0-4231 GCA_052031225.1 Marinobacter sp.
GACGCGGGGGCTGGTCGTGGTCTGGCTGCTGTCCTGTGCAAGACTGTACAGATCCGTCGCCATGTTGTTCATCACGAGTGCCTGGTTCGCCATATCCGACACCAGCCGCAGGTCCGGATAACCGGTATTGCGAACGTCATTGATGTTGTCTCGCATCAGTGACTTGAATCGGTCGAACTCCTGGTTCAGCGACTCAATCTGTTCCGCCGACAGGATACCACTGGTGCTCTGGGATAGGCGGTTCATGGCGTCGTTGGCTGCATTGATCTCCGCCACGATCTCGTTCAGGGTGTCTGTGGCGCCGGTACCACTGAACCGATAGTAGGCGTCGAGCGCCATGTAATTGCTGATTCGAAAGGTGTGCAGGTCGGCCAGGAAGTCTGAGCCGTCTTCCTGTGCGTTGGCGTTAAGGGCCGTCAAGGCCAGCAGAACCAGCGCCGCAACCAGGGAGTGGACTCGCAAGCGAGCGTCTTTCATCGGATGTATCTCCGTAAAGCTGTTTTATTATTGTCGACCAAAGTAGCATCTCGAAGGTAAAGTAACTGGTCCAGCCAATCAAGTTGTATTTGCAGGCGTCGGAACCGGGAAATGTCAACAACTATGAAATTTGTGTGACAAAGTTCTCGCTTTACTTGCGATTTATCCGCTATGCCTCTGAAAAGCAAGGATACAACGGTTTTTTCAGGCCAGGCGGCGGCCCTCAACAGCGACTTTTGAGCGGTATCCGCAAGAAACAAATTGACAAACGCTCGGTTTTTTTTCATCGTGTGCCCTCACGATTCAAACGACTGTATGAATTTTTGGATCGAATGATCGGGCAGTGACCGAAATCTCGCTGCACGGGCAGGTGCCCGACCGGACGTCGGCGCAGCTGTCAGCAGTTCCAAACACAGACTGGAGATCAGTTGATGATTTACGAAGGTAAAGCCATCACGGTTAAAGAGATCGAAGGCGGAATCGCTCAGTTGAACTTTGACTTGCAGGGCGAGTCAGTCAACAAGTTCAACCGTCTCACCATTGAAGAGCTGGGCGCCGCGACTGACGCCATCAAAGCGCAGAAGAACCTGAAGGGCCTGGTGGTTACCAGTTCCAAGGACAGCTTCATCGTTGGCGCCGACATCACCGAGTTCACCGACCTGTTTGCCGGGCCGGAGGAAGAGCTGGTAGCCAATAACCTGAAAGCCAACGAGGTATTCAACGCGGTTGAGGATCTGCCGTTCCCGACGGTGACCGCGATCAACGGTATTGCGCTCGGTGGTGGCTTCGAAATGTGCCTGGCGACCGATTACCGGGTGATGGAGCAGAAGGCCAAAGTTGGTTTGCCGGAAGTCAAACTGGGCATTTTCCCGGGCTTCGGCGGTACCGTTCGTCTGTCGCGTCTGATCGGTGTCGATAACGCCGTTGAGTGGATCTGTGGTGGTTCCGAGAACCGCGCCGACGCCGCCCTGAAGGTGGGTGCGGTTGATGCGGTGGTCAGCGCCGATAAGCTGCTCGATGCGGCCGTGGATATCATCAAGCAGTGCAACGAGGGCAAGCTCAACTACGAAGCCCGTCGTGAAGAGAAGAAAGGCAAGATCAAGCTCAACGCCATGGAAAGCATGATGGCGTTCGAAATTTCCAAGGCCTTCGTTGGCGGTAAAGCGGGCAAGAACTATCCGGCCCCGGTTGAAGCCATCAAGACCATGCAGAAGCATGCCGGCATGACCCGCGACAAGGCAATCGAAGTGGAAGCCAAAGGCTTCGCCAAGATGGCCAAGACCAACGTCGCGGCTTGTCTGGTTGGTCTGTTCCTGAACGACCAGAAACTGAAGAAGAAAGCCAGTGCCTGGGAGAAAGAAGCCTCCAAGGTCAACCTGGCCGCGGTTCTGGGTGCCGGTATCATGGGCGGCGGTGTTGCCTATCAGTCCGCGCTCAAGGGCACTCCGATTATCATGAAGGACATCAATCAGGACGGCATCAAGCTGGGCCTGAACGAAGCCAAGAAGCTTCTGTCCAAGCGTGTCGATAAGGGCAAGATGGACGCCGGCAAGATGGCCGACGTGCTGAACAACATCACGCCGACCCTGAACTATGGCGACTTCAAGAATGTCGACCTGGTGGTTGAGGCTGTTGTTGAGAACCCGAAAGTCAAAGACGCAGTTCTGCGCGAAACCGAAGACGCGGTTCGCGAAGACGCCATCATTACTTCCAATACCTCCACGATTTCCATCAACCTTCTGGCCAAGAACCTGAAGCGTCCGGAAAACTTCTGTGGTATGCACTTTTTCAACCCGGTACACATGATGCCGCTGGTTGAGGTGATCCGCGGCGAGAAGACGTCTGATCGTGCGATTGCTACCACCGTGGCCTACGCCAAGGCGATGGGCAAGACCCCGATCGTGGTTAACGACTGCCCGGGCTTCCTGGTGAACCGGGTTCTGTTCCCGTACTTCGGCGGCTTCGCCGGCCTGGTCCGCGACGGTGCAGATTTCCAGAAGATCGACAAGGTCATGGAAAAGTTCGGTTGGCCGATGGGTCCTGCCTACCTGCTGGATGTGGTTGGTATGGATACTGCCAAGCACGCCAACGAAGTCATGGCCGAGGGTTTCCCGGATCGCATGAAGGACGACAACAAGTCCGCGATCGACGTGATGTTCGAGAACAACCGCTATGGCCAGAAAAACGCCAAGGGCTTCTACAAGTACGAGACCGATCGTAAGGGCAAGCCCAAGAAAGTGGTTGATGAAGAAACCTACAAGCTGATCGAGCCAGTGGTTCAGGGCAAGAAGGACTTCGACGAAGAAGAAATCATCGCCCGCATGATGATCCCGCTGTGCCTGGAAACCGTTCGCTGCCTGGAAGACGGCATTGTCGAAGATCCGGCTGACGCAGATATGGGTCTGATCTACGGAATCGGATTCCCTCCGTTCCGTGGCGGCGCGCTGCGCTACATCGACGACATGGGCGTCGATAAGTTCGTCGAACTGGCAGACAAGTATGCAGATCTTGGTCCTCTGTACCATCCGACCGAGAAGCTGCGTGAAATGGCCAAGACTGGCAAGAAGTTCTTTGGCTAACCCTGAACGAGATTTCCGAACGGAGAAAGATCTATGAGCCTTAATCCGAGAGACGTTGTCGTCGTCGATTGCGTGCGGACTCCGATGGGTCGTGCCAAAAACGGTTGTTTCCGCAACGTGCGTGCAGAAACCCTGTCGGCTGCGCTGATCGAAGCACTGTTCGAGCGCAACCCGAAGCTCGACCCGAAAGAAGTAGAAGATGTGATCTGGGGCTGTGTGAACCAGACCAAGGAGCAGGGCTTTAACGTAGCCCGGCAGATCTCTCTGCTGACCCGCATCCCCCACGAATCCGCGGCGCAGACCGTCAACCGTCTGTGTGGCTCGGCCATGACCGCGATTCACACCGCTGCCCAGGCCATTCAGACTGGCAACGGTGACGTGTTCATGATTGGTGGTGTCGAGCACATGGGGCATGTACCCATGACCGAAGGTTTCGACCATAACCCGGCGGCATCCAAGTACTCTGCCAAAGCGTCCAACATGATGGGCCTGACCGCAGAAATGCTGGCCAAGATGCATGGCATTACCCGTCAGCAACAGGACGAGTTTGGTGCCCGGTCTCATCGACTGGCACACCAGGCCACCATTGAGGGCCGTTTCAAGAATGAAATCGTGCCGATTGAAGGTCATGATGAGAACGGCTTCAAGAAGCTGATCGAAGTGGACGAGACCATTCGCCCGGAAACGACGGTTGAGTCTCTGTCTCAGCTGCGTCCGGCGTTTGATCCGAAGAACGGTACCGTTACAGCCGGCACCTCGTCGCAGCTAACCGACGGTGCCTCCGCGATGCTGCTGATGTCCGCCGAGCGGGCCCAGGCTCTTGGCCTGACGCCGATCGCCAAGGTTCGCAGCATGGCTGTCGCCGGTTGCGATCCCGCGATCATGGGTTATGGCCCGGTTCCGGCTACCAAGAAGGCGTTGAAGCGCGCCGGCCTGAAAGTCGAAGACATCGACTTCTGGGAGCTGAACGAAGCGTTTGCCGGGCAGTCTCTGCCGGTTCTGAAGGACCTGAAGCTGCTGGGCGTGATGGAAGAGAAGGTGAACCTGAATGGCGGTGCGATTGCCCTCGGGCATCCGCTGGGCTGTTCCGGTGCCCGTATCTCGACGACGCTGCTGAACATCATGCAGGCCAAAGGCGGTACACTGGGTGTTTCCACCATGTGTATTGGTCTGGG
>JBPEXU010000424.1:0-2341 GCA_052031225.1 Marinobacter sp.
CATAATCGTCGCCGTAGGCGATGACCAGATCGAAGTAGGAGTTGACGATGGCCGATTCGTACCGGCTGGCGGTCTGGAACGGCACCGGCTGGACGCCGTAACGGCGGGCGGCGGTTTCTTCCGCCTCTTTATTGCGGGTCGGGTCGATGAACTCGACCATCACCTGGGTACCGCCGTGCACCTGGTACTCCTCAAGCAGGCTTTGCAGGCGCGGCACCAGAGGCGCCAGCAGCGGGTGCGTCTTCTCGGAGAAGTAGCCCCGGATCTGCAACGGCTCTTGCAGGGTCGCCAGTTGCTCGGTGGTGGCTTCCGACAGGGTGTAGAGCTGGTTTTCGGTGAGGTCCAGCCGGATCGCTTTGAGCGGATGCAGCCACAGGTTGGCGGCCAGCAGGTTGACGACGGCCAGGGCGGTGACGGCGGTCCAGCGCCGGTGCGCCGTGGAGCTGGGGTTGCCGGTCCAGCGCAGCTTCTCCAGGGTGTACACGTTGAGCACCAGGAACACGCCGGTCAGCGACAGGTAATAGTAGATGTCTCGAAGGTCCAGCACGCCCCGGGTGATGGCGTCGAAGCGGCTGCCGGTGCCGAACAGCTCCAGGAACTGCCCGAACCGGTAGCCGGCCAGACCGGTCAGCAGGCTGGAGCCGATCAGGTAAAACAGGCTACAGATCAGCACGGTGACCATCAGCGCCACGATCGGGTTGTCGGTGCGGCTGCTGGTGAACAGGCCGATGGCGATGTACGCGGCGCCCAGGAACAGGGTGGCCAGATAACCGCCAATGACCGGGCCGGTGTCCAGCGGCCCCAGCAGCGACACGGTGATCGGCAGCGGCAGGGTCAGCGCCAGGGCCAGACACAGCAGGCCAAAGGCGGCGACAAATTTGCCCAGCACCAGCTGCCAGAGACTGACGGGCGAGGTCAGCAGGCTTTCCAGAGTGCCGGACCGCCGCTCATCCGACCAGCTGCGCATGGTCAGTGCCGCAATCAGGAAGATCAGCAGCAGCGGCAGCCAGTCAAACAGCGGTTCCAGGTCCGCTACATTGCGGGCAAAGAAGGCTTCGCCCCAGAAAAACACGAACAGACAGGCGGCGACGAACAGTGCCATGAACAGGTATGCCGCCGGCGATGCGAAAAACCCGCGGAACTCCTTGCGGGCCACGTTCATCAGGTCAGCCATGGTCCACCTCCCCGTTTACTTCGGCAAACACCCGTTCCAGATCCCGGTGTTCCGGGGCCAGTGCGAGAATCGGAATGTTGGCCGCCACCAGTTTGCTGGCCAGGGTCGGCAGCACCTCCTCACGGGCCTTGAAACGGTACTCGTAACGCTGTCCGGCACCGTCTGCCAGCGGTTCCACCTGATCGAGCTGATCGACCTCATTCAGGACCGGAGTGGCGTTGGCGCCGGTGACCAGGCGCACCCGGTCGCTCTCGCGCAGCTCGTCCAGCCGCTTGTCGACCACCAGTCGGCCGGCACGCATGATCAGCACCCGCTCGCACACCGCCTGTACTTCCTGGAGGATGTGGGTGGAGACGATGACGGTGGCGGTTTTCGACAGCTCGCGGATCAGCGCCCGCATCTGGTGAATCTGGGTCGGGTCGAGGCCGTTGGTGGGCTCGTCCAGAATCACGATGTCCGGCTCGTGGAGGATGGCCTGGGCCACGCCAACGCGCTGCCGATAACCCCGTGACAGGGTCTGGATGTCACTGGTGGCCTTGGCTTTGAGGTCGGTGCGGGAGATGGCGCGGGCGATGGCCCGGTTGCGGTCGGCTTCGGGGATGCCGTGCAGGGCGGCCTGATAGTGCAGAAAATCGATGACCGTCATTTCCGGCCACACCGGGCAGTTCTCCGGCAGGTAGCCGATCCGGGACTGGATCTTTCGGGTGTCCGGGCCGATGCTCAGGTTGTCGACCTGGATGCGGCCCTCGGTCGGCTCCAGATACCCGGTCAGCATCTTCATGATGGTGGTCTTGCCGGCGCCATTGTGGCCGAGCAGCCCCACCACCTCGCCGGAGCCGATGGAAAACGACACGTTATCCACCGCCGTGAAGTCGCCGTACCGGCGCGTCAGGTTTTCCACGTGGATCATGGGAGTACTCCGTTCTGGCTGTACTTTTTCTTCTCCGAAACGGTTATTTTTTGGACACTTTGGGGTGCCTGATCCAGAACGTAGGGGCGCCGCAAATCAGCTTCAAGATGCTGATATGCATGCAGAAATTAAAAAAAAGTAAGGAATTCTGGCGGCGCGGCAAAGACAGCGTCGGCGGGTGGGAAAGGGTATGGCAGCGGCGGGTGCCGCTGCCGGTGGGGCCTTACTCGACGGTCAGGCGCTCGGCGTTCTTCGCC
>JBPEXU010000425.1:0-4505 GCA_052031225.1 Marinobacter sp.
GACTCTGATCGGGCACAATCCGGCGCTGCTGGAGCTGGGCCAATGGCTGCTCCGGCCGGGGCCCGCCGAGCTACCCACCGCCGCGTTCATGGTGATCGACTTGCCGGACAAACCCTGGGCCAGGCTGAAAGCCGGCAAAGCCACTCTGCGCCAGCACCTGACACCCCGGGAGTTCAGTTACCGCCAGTACGCCCGCAAACACCCACCCCGTGCGAAAACCGAGTCACTGCGCCCCGGCGAAGGCATGGCGCACGCCTTGACTTACCAGTTGCAGCAACTGCGGGCGCTGGAACGCGGCGTCATCGTTGGCCTGGACCCCGAGTTTCTACACCACTACCGCATCGCCCTTCGGCGCAGCCGGGCCTTGACCGAAGCGCTGGCCGACGTCACCGGCGACCGCAGCCTGAGCGACGCCAGCGCGCAACTGCGCCGCCATGCCCGTGCCACCAGCCGGCTACGGGATCTGCATGTCTTCGAGCAGGAACTGCCCAGCCTGTGCGCAGGCAGCCCTGAGCTTCAGGCCACCCTGACCGCCTGGGTGGAGAAACAGATTGCCAGCGCGCAGAAAAAACTGGTGCGCAAGCTGACCGGCAAACGCTATCAGGACTGGCTGACCGACTGGGCCGACACCCTTCACAGCCGACGTTTCCAGAAACGCATCGAAGCGCTCACCACCGACGATATCCGCACCAGCGTGACCCGGCGCATGCGCGCCTTCAATCGGCGCAACGCCGAGCTGCTGCATAACGCACCGGACGCGGAATTGCACCGGCTGCGGAAACGGCTCAAGCGCATCCGCTACCTGATGGAGCTGGATGGCCGGCGCTGGCGTCAGCCGCTGAAATCCGTCCGGGAACGACAAGACCTGTACGGTCGTTTTCAGGATCTGCACCTGCAAATGGCGTTGCTCGACGAGGCCCGGAACGGAGCGGCAAGCACCGCGCCGGAGGCCTGCGCGGCGGTGCTGGCCAAATTGCAGCAGAACAAGTCGGCACTCCGGTGCCGGATTCTCGCCCTCGGCAACCTGGACGGCACACCGGCCTAGCGCACCGGGCTCGCGCGTTCCCGAGAGACTGGCCGGCCTTGCCAGGCCGACCAGGAATAGAGCGCCAGAGCCAGCCAGATCAGGACAAAGCTGGCCAGCATCTGGCCGCTGAGCGGCTCATCGAACACCAGCAGCGCAATCAGGAACTGGAGGGTCGGGTTGATGTACATCAGAAAACCCACCGTTGCCAGCCGCAACCGTCGGGCCGCGCCGGCAAACAGCAGCAGTGGAATGGCAGTGACGACACCGGAAGACATCAACAAGCCGCTGACCATCAGACTATCCGAAAAGTGAGAACGGCCGTCGGCATGCAGCCAGCCCCAGGCCAGCAACCCCACCGGCAACAGCAACAGGGTTTCAACAAACAACCCGGACAACCCGTCCAGCGCCACCTTCTTCCGGAACAGACCATAAGTGCCGAAACTGAACGCCAGCGCCAGCGCAATCCAGGGCACCAGACCCAGCAGCGCCAGCTGATAGACAATGGCCAGGGTCGCCAGGCCGACCGCCATGGCCTGCATGCGGGTGATGGTCTCGCGCAGGAGCAACAGCCCCATGGCGACGTTCACCAGCGGGGTCAGGAAATAGCCGAGGCTGGCCTGCAGCACGTGCCGGGTTTCGACCGCGTAAATATAGACGCCCCAGTTCAGGGCAATCAGCAGCGCGCAGCCGAGCACATAACCCAGCTTGCGCGGCTGCGACAACGCCGCCCGCACCGGCGGCCAGCGTTTCAGGCCGGTGATCACCAGCGCCAGAAACAGGCAGGACCAGACGATCCGGTGCACCAGCACTTCGAACGCCGGAATGCCCCCGAACAGCGCGAAATACAGCGGAAAACAGCCCCACAGGCTGTAGGCCGCCAGGCCGTAGAGCACGCCCTTGCCGGTCTCGGCGGGCAACCCGGTTGCGGAAGCGCGGCCGGTCACAAGCAGCAGGCCTTGTATTTACGGCCGCTGCCGCACGGACACGGGTCGTTCCGGCCGCACTTGAGCAGCCCTTCCCGGGTGGTTCCGGACAGATACAGCCACCGCCCGTCCAGCCGCCGGAATTCCGAGTGTTCCTCCAGATAACCCCAGCCCGCGCCAGCCCGATAGAGGGCGCGAAAGTGCACCCGGCCGGTATCGCCGGCCTGATCGCTGCCGAATACCTGCAACGACGCCCAGGCCGGCGAATCGGACAGATCTAGGTTCGCCGGCCGGGTGTCCGGATGCCAGGTGGCCAGCAGATAGGCCTCGCGTTTCTGCACAAACGCGCTGTAACGGGAGCGCATCAGGGCCTCGGGCGACGGCGCCGGGGTGCCCTGATGCCAGGGCTGGCAGCAGGCCGGATAGGGACGGCCGGAGCCGCACGGGCAAAGCATGTCGTTGTCGGGTGTCATAGTCACTGTCGTCGCGATGATAATCCGCCCCGGAGTCTAGCAGGCGGGCACGATCTTGCGCTCCGGGCTTCCCCCACTACCGCGCCCACAGCCGGGCCCGGAACCCGCTGCGCCGCCAGAGCAGAGCCAACCACAGGGCGTGGATGTTGATCAGCAAGGCCAGGGTCCACTCGAAGGCGTTGTCGACCTGATCGTGCCACGCCGGCGCCACCCCGTCGAGAATCACCGAGGCCATGCCCACCGCCAGAATCAGCTGACACCAGCGCAGCAGGTGCGTGCCGGCACGACGCCAGCGGGGATGGCCTCGCAGGCCGGCACTGACCAGCAGCTGGCTCAGGAAGGTGAGGGCAAAATACAACACCACCCCCACCCGACGTACCAGCCGAAAGCCGTCCCCCGCGTGCCCGAGCGCGAGCGTGTAGGCCGCCAGTGCCAGACACGCCACCAGACCCAGCCAGGGAATCCAGGCCAGGCCCCGCCCCGACACCCCGAGCTGACGCAGCCAACGCGCGTTCAGCCACCAGAACAGCACCCCGAGCAGTGACGCCGGCAGCATGGCCCCTTTGAACACAAAATAGGCCAAGCCATGGCGGCCGGTGCGGCTGATGCTGGTGCAGTTCTCCCAATACGGAAAGCAGCCGTCGATGTGTCCCTCGAGCACGGACAGCACGAGGGTGGTGTGAATGGTCAGCAGCGGTATCAGCGACGCCGCCAGGGCCAGCCACCAGAGCGAGAACGAGCGATGATCCGTCATACCAAACCTCGTTTGAGCAGGCTCCCGAGCCCTCAGTATGGCGGATTTCCCCGGCGATCGCGCAGCGCCTGGATTCGGCGGTTACGGCCGCTTGGTCACCGCCATGGTCAGCCGGGAAATGCAGGTGACCTTGCCGGCATCGTTTTCCAGCCGGATCTCCCACACCTGGGTGGTGCTGCCGATGTGCAGAGCCCGCGCGGTGCCGTACACCCAGCCGGAACTGACCGGGCGAATGTGGTTGGCGTTGATGTCCAGGCCAACGGCCACGGTATTCGGATCTTTCAGGCAGCAGTTGGCGGCCATGCTGCCCAGGGTTTCCGCCAGCAACACCGACGCGCCGCCGTGCAGGATGCCGAACGGCTGCACCGTGCGGGCGTCGACCGGCATCCGGCCCTTCACGTAGTCGTCGCCAACTTCCAGGTACTCGATCCCCAGGTGCTCCACCGCCGTGTTCTTGCTGGACTGGGTCATCGCCTCCAGGTTGGGGGTTCGGGTCCAGATCGCCATTTACATCACCTCCGCGTTTACTTCGCTTGCTATGTTTAAATGCCCGGGCAGCATAGCCGGTTCGCCCGCTTGCGGCCACCATCGTCTGCCGATCCGAGCCAGAGAATATCTCGTACTACCGGGTTGAATTCACACGTTTCATCGCAATCTGTGGTTGTGAAGGAAACGATCACGCCATTCATCCTCAACCGAGGAGGACTGTTTCACCATGAAAATCCTGATGGTTCTGACATCCCACGATCAGATGGGCGACACCGGCCACAAGACCGGGTTCTGGCTGGAGGAATTCACCGCGCCCTTTTACGTGTTCAAGGATGCCGGGGCAGACATCACCCTCGCTTCGCCCAAAGGCGGCCAGCCACCGGTAGACCCGAACAGTGAGGCCGAGGACGCACTCACCGACAGCACTCGGCGGTTCATGGCCGACGCGCACGCCAAAGAGATGCTGGCCAGCACCAAAAAACTGGCGGACGTGGACATGGCCCGGTTCGACGCCATTTTTTATCCCGGCGGCCATGGCCCACTCTGGGATCTGGTGAACGACGAGCATTCCATCAACCTGCTCCGCACCGCTTACGAGCAGGACAAGGTGATCGGCGCCGTGTGTCACGCGCCGGCGGTGTTCAAGAACGTGTTTATCAAGCCGGATCAGAACCTGGTCGGTGGTCGCCAGGTGACCGCGTTTTCCAACACCGAGGAAGCGGCGGTCGGGCTCACCGACGTGGTGCCGTTTCTGGTCGAGGACATGCTCAAGGACAACAACGGCCGGTATAGCCGGGGCGGCGACTGGGCCGCCCACATAGTGGTGGACGGCAAGCTGA
>JBPEXU010000426.1:0-4072 GCA_052031225.1 Marinobacter sp.
TTCAGTTCACCGTCAAACTTGAGAGTAAAAGCGCCGGACGTTGAGAAGCCTGAAAGGTCGTTCACGGCCGCGTCTGCCGGAGACGTTCCCGTAGAAAGCCCCGTGAAATCGTAGTTTGCGCTTTGACTTGCGCCAAGCAACAGGATCAGGTCAGAGTTAATCGGGAACTGTGGTTCTGCCGCGATCGGGTTAGGGTTGTACACCGGGCGAACCAGACTGGTGTCGATGGTCGTATCGGTAATCTTATACTCCGGATCAGCATTCGCCCCCGTGCCACCGCTGTCAAAACAGCCTGTAAGTCCAAGGGAAGACGCCACGGCAAGACTTATTAGAGTTTTCTTGAACATGGGTGGAACCTTTTCCTGTTGTTGTGTCGTTATGTTCTTTTTGACGTTGCCTGAAATTGTTGCCAGCGCATTGAGCCAATTTCTGTAGCATTGACTATAGCGGCACTCTGGCAACTGTTGATCAGCCAAAAGTGTGATTCTGACCTTTCATTCGCTCCTCGCACCGGGGAGTCTGGCCTCCCTGAAAAATAGTTGGCCGCCAACGCTTTGTCGAGCGGGCCTGTTCGTTGCGCTAACCCGTTCACGTAAAAGAAGAAAAATCCGGTTTGCGTTTTTCCAGAAAGGCTCGGAACGATTCGGCGGCTTCCGGGGATTTCAGGCGCTCGGCAAAGCGTTGGCCTTCGTGACGCAGGGTGTCCTGCAGCAGGTCCAGATTGGGGCGGTTCAGCAACTCCTTGGTGGCCCGGATGGCCGCCGGCGGCTGGGCGGCGAGGCGGCTGCACATGGCGAGTGCCTGGTTGTCGGTGTCTTGCGGGTCGCACAGGCGATTGATCAGGCCCAGTCGGTAGGCGTCTTCGGCGGAGAACGCGTCGCCAAACATGAGCAGCTCGGCCGCGCGTACGCGCCCGAGCCAGGCGGGTAGCAGCAGGCTGGAGCCGCCTTCGGGGCACAGCCCGAGGCTGGCAAAAGGCATCTGGAAACGGGCGTTTCGCCCGGCCAGCACCAGATCGCAGTGCAGCAGCATGGTGGTGCCAATACCGATGGCCGGCCCGTTGACCGCGGCAGCCACCGGTTTGGTGGCGGTGGCCAGGCGCATGAGAAAGCGGCCCACCGGCGTTTGCTCAAAGTCCCCGGGTAGGCCGCGGGCAAAGTCGCTGAGGTCGTTCCCTGCGGTGAAGCAGTCCTCGGAGCCGGCAAACAACGTGCATTTGATGTCTGGTTGCGATTCGGCGCGCTCGAGCGCGTCACCCATCGCCGTGTACATGGCGTGGGTCAGAGCGTTTTTCCGCTCGGGGCGGTTGATCCGAACAACCTGTACCGAGTTGGTGTATTCGATAAGGATGGCGTCAGTCACGGGGTCTCCTGCCGTCTCATTGTTGTTGTCAGAAGCATGGTAACGGTTTTCTGCCGCGATGGTCATGGCTAAGGGGGCGTTCGCCCTCTGTCGCATCACTCGCGCGATCGATTTTCTGGTAAACTTTCGTCCCCGTTTATTCCATACGATATAACGACATCAAGCTGATGAGGCGCCTATGACCACCGTAATCCGCCAGGATGATCTGATTGAGAGCGTAGCGGACGCGCTGCAGTTCATTTCCTACTATCACCCCAAGGACTTTATCCAGGCCGTGTATGAGGCCTATAAGAAGGAGGAGTCCCAGGCGGCGAAGGATGCCATGGCGCAGATCCTGATCAATTCACGCATGTGCGCCCAGGGCCATCGTCCGATCTGTCAGGATACCGGTATTGTTACGGTGTTTGTGAACATCGGCATGGATGTGAAGTTTGAGTGCGACATGCCGCTGGACGACGTCATCAATGAAGGGGTGCGCCGGGCCTACACCCACCCGGACAACGTGCTGCGCGCGTCTGTGCTGGCGGACCCGGACGGCAAGCGCCAGAACACCAAGGACAACACCCCGGCCATCATTCACTACAAGATGGTCCCGGGCGACAAGGTGGAAGTCCATGTCGCCGCCAAGGGCGGCGGTTCCGAGGCGAAGTCCAAGTTTGCCATGCTGAACCCGTCGGATTCGGTGGTGGACTGGGTGCTCAAGATGGTGCCCCAGATGGGGGCCGGCTGGTGTCCGCCGGGCATGCTGGGCATCGGCATCGGTGGTACCGCCGAGAAGGCGATGGAGCTGGCAAAAGAGGCGTTGCTGGACCCGATCGATATTCACGAGCTGAAAGAGCGCGGCCCGTCGAACCGGGCCGAGGAACTGCGGCTTGAACTGTTCGACAAGGTGAACGATCTGGGCATCGGCGCCCAGGGCCTGGGCGGCCTGACCACCGTGCTCGACGTGAAGGTGAAGGACTACCCGACCCACGCCGCCAACAAGCCGGTGGCCATTATTCCGAACTGTGCGGCGACCCGGCATGCACACTTTGTGCTGGATGGCTCCGGCCCGGCCCTGCAGACGCCACCGAGCCTGGACGATTGGCCAGAAATTACCTGGGAAGTGGGCGAGAACGTGCGCCGGGTGAACCTCGACACCGTGACCCCGGAAGACGTGAAAGAGTGGCAGCCGGGTGAGACCGTCCTGCTCTCGGGCAAGATGCTGACTGGCCGCGATGCCGCCCACAAGAAGATGGTGGACATGATCGAGCGCGGCGAAGAGCTGCCGGTGGATCTGAAAGGCCGCTTCATTTACTACGTTGGCCCGGTCGACCCGGTACGCGAGGAAGTGGTGGGCCCGGCCGGCCCGACGACCGCGACCCGGATGGACAAGTTCACCCACACCATGCTGGCGAAGACCGGCCTGACCGGTATGATCGGCAAGGCCGAACGTGGCCAGGTGGCCATCGATGCGATCAAGGAATTTGGTGCGGTGTATCTGATGGCGGTCGGCGGTGCCGCGTATCTGGTGTCGAAGGCGATCAAGGATGCCAAGGTGGTTGCGTTCCCGGAGCTGGGCATGGAAGCCATCTACGAGTTTGAGGTGGAAGACATGCCGGTCACCGTGGCCGTGGACTCCCGCGGCAGCTCGGTGCACCAGACCGGTCCGGCTGAGTGGCACGAGAAGATCATTGCCGCCAAAGCTGTCTGATATCGGGCCTGGCCAACGCCGGGCCGGACGGATCAAAAAAGGGTGAGGCCATAACCTCACCCTTTTTTGTTGGCGTTTTTCTAGGAAGAGCAGCTGATGCTCATGTGTTTGCCCCAGTCCGGGGGCAGTGCCGCGTAGTGCTCGTATTCCGGTTGCTCGTCGTACGGTCGGCTGAGCACCGACAGCAGCTCTTTCAGAGGCTGGTCATTGCCTTCCTGCGCCGCCTCAATGGCCTGTTGGGCCAGATAATTGCGCAGAATGTACTTGGGGTTGACCCGACGCATCGCGTATTCGCGTTCGTCGTGCGCCCGGGACTCCCGTTGCAGGCGCTCGTGGTAGCGCTCCAGCCAGGCGTCCGCCACGCTGCGGTCAACGAACAGGTCTCGCACCGGCCCCTGGCCCCGTTCACGCAGGGTCGATAGCCCACGGAAAAACAGGGTGTAGTCGATGCGGTGTTCGTGCAGCATGCTGAAAGTGTCCATGATCAGGTTCAGGTCCGACGATTCCGGTTCGGCCAGGCCCAGTTTGTCCCGCATGTTCTGCAAAAACCGCTCGTTGTAAGCGGTTTCGTACCGTCGCAGGCCCCGGCGCACGTCGTCTTCGTTCATGACCGGCAGTAACGCATTGGCAAGGTACTGGCAGTTCACAAAGCCGATCTGGGGCTGACGGTTGTAGGCGTACCGGCCACCCTGGTCGGTGTGGTTGCAGATGTAGCCGGCGTCGAAGTCGTCGAGAAAGGCGTAGGGGCCGTAGTCGAAGGTGTCGCCGATAATCGACATATTGTCGCTGTTCATCACGCCGTGGCAGAAGCCGACGGCCTGCCAGTCGGCGATCAGCCGTGCCGTGCGTTCCACCACTTCCTCAAACCAGCGCCGGTGCCGTTCGTCGTCCGGCAAACCAATCAAATGCGGAAAGTGCAGGGCGATCACGTGCTCCAGCAGGGTCCGGACTGCATCGGGGCCCTCGTGGTGGGCGGCGAACTCGAAGTGACCAAACCGGATATGGCTCTGGGCCACC
>JBPEXU010000427.1:0-3442 GCA_052031225.1 Marinobacter sp.
GGCCGGTATCAGAGCTGGCGGCATAGCGCCATCCAGGCGTCGATGCCGGCGCTTCGGTATTTCTGTTTGTGCAGGATGAAATAGAACTGGCGATCAAATCGCCGGTGCTCGGGCACCTCCAGCGGCACCAGACTGCCGCGCCGGAACGCATCGGCCAGGACCACCCGCGACAAACAGCCGATGCCCAGGTTGGCCTCGACCGCGCGTTTGATGGCTTCGGTGTGCTCCAGCTCCAGCAACACGTTCAGGTCCGGAAGCAGGCCGTGCATGCCGCGCTCGAAGCTCTGGCGCGTGCCTGAACCCTGTTCCCGCATGATCCAGGTGGCGGCGCGCAGGTCGTCATCGGTGAGCCGGCGTTTTTCGGCGAACGGGTGGGAGGGTGAACAGAACACCACCAGCTCGTCCTCGCGCCAGGGAATCACCTCCAGCTCCGGCGATTGCAACTCACCTTCAATCAAGCCGATATCCAGTTCAAAGTCCTTGACCCGGCGGGCAATGGTGCTGGTGTTGGCCACTTCCAGCGCCACCCGGGGATGGGTCGGCGTACTCATGTACTGGGCCATGACGCCGACCGCCAGATAGTTGCCGATGGTCAGGGTGGCCCCCACCTTCAGCGCCCCGACTTCGGTGTGCTTGCTGAACGCCTGCTCCAGCTCCCGGGCCTGGGCCAGCACCGACTCCACCTTCGGGCGGTACAGGCGCCCGAGTTCATTGAGCTGCAAGCGCTTGCCAACCCGGTCAAAAAGCTGGATGTCGAACTGGTTCTCCAGTTCTTTGAGGGCACTGCTGGCCGCCGACTGCGACATGGCGAGGGACTCGGCAGCCCGGGTGATGTTCTGGAAGTGGGCCGCGGCAAGAAAAACCTCAAGCTGGCGGAAACTGAATTTCATAAGCGCTCGCTGTTAATCGATATTGTCGAATAAGGTTATGAGAATATCCCATTTATTCGATAGGTTAGTGCTGCGATAGACTTAACGCAATTGGAATTCACTTGGTCGCCCGTTGGCGACGGCAGCGGCATGAGGTTTACATGAGCAATCTGATTCGAGAAACGGTCACCAGCGTTCGACATTGGAACGACACCCTGTTCAGCTTCAAGACCAGCCGGGACCCGAGTTTTCGCTTCAAGAACGGTCATTTCGTGATGATCGGCCTGGAAACCGACGGCAAGCCCCTGATGCGGGCGTACAGCATTGCCAGCGCCAACTATGAAGAGGAGCTGGAGTTCTTCTCCATCAAGGTGCCGGACGGGCCGCTCACCTCCCGGCTGCAAAAGATCAAGCCGGGTGATGAGATTCTGCTGAGCAAGAAACCAACCGGAACGCTGGTGCTCGACAACCTGCTGCCGGGCAAGAACCTGTGGCTGATCAGTACCGGCACCGGGCTGGCGCCGTTCATGAGCATCATCAAGGACCCGGAAGTATACGAGGCGTTCGATCGGGTGATTCTGACCCACGGTGTGCGCTACGTCTCCGAGCTGGCCTACCAGCAGGAAATCGAGGCGCTGCCGGAGAACGAGTTCTTCGGCGAAATGGTCCAAGGCAAGCTGCTGTACTACCCGACGGTGACCCGTGAGCCGTTCCGCAATCAGGGCCGTCTGACAGACGCCATGGAAACCGGCAAGATCAACCGGGATCTGGGGCTGCCCGAGTTCGATGTCGATAACGACCGGTTCATGATCTGTGGCAGCCCGAGCATGCTCAAAGACACCTGTGCGATTCTCGACAACATGGGCTTCCGCGAGGCCCGTGCCGGCAATCTCGGTCACTATGTGATCGAGCGGGCTTTTGTGGAGCAGTAAGCTGGTACGCTATCCGGTGGCTTTCACGGCCCCCTTCTTTCCCCGGAGCCGGTGGTTTTCGCACCGGGTACTCCGGGGTTTTCTTCTCTGCTGGTCGGCGGTGTATAGTTCCGGCGGTCTGTCACAGAGGAGATGCCCATGTTTACCCTGGAACTCGAACCCCGCTTCAGCGATACCGATGCCCTGGGCCACATCAGTAACACATCATTGCCGGTCTGGTTCGAACAGGCCCGTAAGCCGATTTTCCAGATCTTTCACCCAACGCTGGATGTCAAAACCTGGCCGCTGATCCTGGCGCGTCTTGAAGTCGACCTGTTGGCCCAGAGCTACTGGGACAAGCCGGTGCAAATCCGCACCGGCATCGGCAAAATCGGTAACAGTTCGTTCCACGTTATTCAGGAAGCCTGGCAGGGCGGCAAGCAGATCGCCCGGGGCGTGGCGGTACTCATTCATTTCGATTACGACGCCGAGAAGTCGGTACCCATTCCCGACGCCATCAAGGCAAAACTGGCGGAACATGCAGTGCCGGCCTGAACGCCCGGTAATGGCGAGTGGTCGCCATTGAGAGTACATTGATTTCAGGGCGTCACCACCGCTCGGTTTGGCTCTGCCATCGCATCGGAAGTCTCAGAACGGAGAGCAACACGTGATCAGGACACCCTTTATTGCGGTGCTGTTAGCCGCTTTGCTAATGGCCGGTTGCGACAGCGGTCCGGCAGAGACCGGTTCCGAAGCGCAGGCAGAGCAAGAGGCAGAGACACGGGACGAAGCCAACCCCCTCAAACGGGATCTGTCCCTCGAACCCGCCGAACTGGATTGGGTCGGGCAGATGATTTTCCAGAACGAATGCGCGGGCGACTACCGTTGTCTGGTGCACTGGAACGAAGGCGAAGCCTTTCCGTCACTTGGCATCGGCCACTTCATCTGGTACCCGAGCGGTGCCCAAGAACCTTTTGTCGAGAGCTTCCCCAGCCTCGTGCAATACCTGATCCAGCGCCAGGCGCCGGTGCCGGACTGGCTGCGCACCCTGTCTCCCTTCGACGCGCCGTGGCCGGACCGCGACGCCTTTCTGGCCGCCGAAAACTCGGTTCGGATCGCCGAACTGAGGGAGTTTCTGGCCGGTACCCAGGGTCTGCAGGCGGAGTTCATGTTCAATCGCGCCCGGGAATCCCTGAAGGATGTTATCGATGCGGCGCCGGAAGCGGACCGCGAACGGGTCATTGCGCACCTCCGGGCACTGACCTCGTCCCCGGGCGGCACCTACGCCCTGATCGATTATGTCAATTTCAAAGGTGAGGGCCTGAGCCCGTCCGAGCGATACCGCGGCGAGGGCTGGGGTCTGCTGCAGGTGCTGCTGGCGATGAATCCCGAGCCGGAGCAAAGTGCGCTGGATGCCTTCCGGCAAGCGGCCGGACAGGTGCTGACCCGGCGTGCGGAAAATGCGCCTACGGCGATGGAGCGGGAACGCTGGCTGCCCGGCTGGCTGCGCCGTCTGGAGACCTATCAGGAGCCCGCTGGATAAAAGTTTGAGAGTTTTTCCTCCGAAAGTGGTTGAAAATCGGAACTTTGTTCTACTTTACTAAGAGGTGCCCCAGAACTGAGCGCGCAGATGCGCGGTGGTCCGAATCGATGCAGAGGGCC
>JBPEXU010000428.1:0-8086 GCA_052031225.1 Marinobacter sp.
TACACCCTGGTCAGAGCCGGCTGTCCGGCGCCGGCGACCCAGGCCCTGATGTGTGCGGCGACACTGAATCCGGATCGTTTTCAGCCTTCCGGCCCGGAGTTCGAGGCGACACGGGCCGCACAGGATGCCGAATGCCCCCGTTTGCCGCCGTGTCCGCCCCCCGGTGAGTAAGCAAGCAGCCTGCGTCGGTGACGCTCTATTTTCTCAGCAACACCACGTCCTTTCTCGGAATCTCCAGCTGCCAGCCAAAATGGTCCGCCAGCCAGGCAAACGTACGCTCCCGGTAGAACACGATATGGGTCGGGTCCCGGCGGTAATGCCAGTTGTCGAAGCGGGCATCGTCGGTCTGGAAACAGGTCATGATGCCAAGCCAGCCCCCGGGTTTCAGCAGCCGGTCGAGCTGGGTGAAGACCGCCAGCGGCTGTGACAGGTGCTCAACCACTTCCGTGCAGGTCACAAAATCGTAGGTCTGGGACAGCGCCGTGGTGTCTGGCTGAAAGAACGGGTCGTAGAGTCGCACCGGGTGGCCCCGCTCTGCCAGCATCCGGGCCAGCGCCGGGCCGGGACCGCAGCCAAAATCGAGACCTTGCGCGCCCGGGTGCAGGCGCTCGGCCAGGGGGTCCGCGAGCCGGGCCAGAAAGCGCCGGTATCCTTGGTCGTCCGGATCGTTGTTGTGCAGTTGGTAAATGGCGCGCTCCTGCTCGGCGCTGAGCCGGCATTCCGGCGCCATGATCGTGGACTCACACCTCGGACAACGCCAGTAGACCTTGTCTTGCACCGTCCGGAAGGCAGACAGAGCGGGCCACTGGCACACCGGGCAGGGAGTTTCGATAGCAAAATTTTGGTGCAACATCGGTATCGTGCAGAGAATCTGAATGGGCCAGTTCACGGTTGACCGGTCAGTATCAGCGTATCCCGGCGGTAATTGGCCAGGGCTTCGGAAAACGCTCGCACCAGGTCCGGCGCAACGGACTGACTGAACGCCAGATACACCGGTCCGCCACTGATCGCCGTTTCTGCCGCCAGCAACCGATCTGCAAGACCGAGTTTTTCGGCCTCGCTCCAGACCACCAAGTGGTTGCCCAACAGCGCGTCGATGCGGCCCAGGGTCAGCATGGTAAGGCCGGACTCAATGCTGGGAACCCGTACTTTATGAAAGTGATTCGCCTTCTCCACCCTGGGCGAGTACACGTAGCCGGCCGACACCCCAACCGCTAACCCGGCCAGCGACTCCAGGCCAGTGTAGGGCTGGCCCGCTTCGGCCAGACTGAAGATGGTGGTTTCGCTGAGTATCAGGTAATGCTCGGGGAACTGATACCGCGATGCCCGCTCAGCGGTGTATCCAATGCCGACAATCCCATCCTTCTGGCCCTCGGCCACCATGCGCTGGGCACGCTTCCAGGGCACAAACTCCAACTCAACCTGGTACCCGAGATCCACAAGGGCTTTCTCGGCGATCGTCCACATCATGCCCGTAGGCTGGCCGTCGTCGTTCTGCTCGATCAACGGTGGCCAGGCTTCTGTCACCAGGTGTAGCGTCTCGGCACTGGCCGGGCGGGTACCGAGAACAACAAGCAGGCACAAGACGCCCATCCAGCCGGCGAACGAACCACCCCAAAATACAGCGGTTTTCACAGCGAGCCTCACATGGCAGCCCTCAGGCGATACTGTCAGCATGGCAGGTTGCCGGCGCGATCTCCAATTTTTCCGCCTCCGGTTACTCGCCACGCCAGTTCACACTGTACAGGTCGTGGCGGCGGTCTTTGAGATTCTTCACCGTGCCACTGTTGCGGGCGGTAATCAGGGTGTCGGGGCGAAGATCGGCAAACGCCACCGTCTCGACATTGGGTTCGGTGTCGGCCGCGATGCCATCCCGGGCGAACGGGAAATCGCACGGGGTCAGAATACAGCTCTGGCCGTACTGGATTTCCATATTGGGCACATCCGGCAGGTTACCCACGTTGCCGGACAACACCACGTAGAGCTGATTTTCCACCGCCCGGGCCTGGCAGCAGTAGCGGACCCGGAGATAGCTCTGCCGTTCGTCCGTGCAGAATGGCACGAACAGAATGAGCACGCCCTGATCCACCAGGTGACGAGTCAGCTCCGGAAACTCCGCGTCGTAACAGATCAGCACGCCGATCGGGCCGCAGTCGGTGTCAATGGCACTGACCCGGTTTCCGCCGCGGACATTCCACCAGTAGGCTTCGTTGGGTGTTGGGTGGATCTTGGGCTGGGTAAAGACCTGGCCATCCCGGAGGAAAACGTGGGCCATGTTGCGAATGGTGCCATCGTCCTCCCGCACCGGCGTGGAGCCGGCGACAATGTTGATGTTGTGGCGAAGCGCGAGATCCCGCATCAGCTCACGATAGCGGTCGGCGTAATGGGCGACTGCCGCGAATGCTTCTGCCGGGCTGCCCTTACGGGCCTCGATCGACAGTAACTGGAGCGTGAACAGCTCCGGAAAGACCACGAAATCGCCTTTGTAGGTGGACACCACATCGACAAAATAGCGCACCAGCTCGCTGAAAGCGTCGAACGAGGACACCGGGCGCTGCTGATACTGGACCGTGCCGATGCGCACCGTGTCGGGCATCCGGTGACCGTAACGCTTGCGGGACTCGTCGGTGTCGGCTTCCGGCACCTTCGGATTGCGCCAGATCAGGTGAATGCCATAGCCCATGGAATCGTGATCTGCGTCCAGATAATGGGGAATGATGTCGTGCACCTCGAAGCCCTGGTGCAACTGGAACGACAGTACCGGGTCCCGCTGGGCTTTCGATTTGATGGCCTCGACATAAGCCTCGACCGAGCCATACTTTTTCAGCCGCTTTCGCAGCGTCGGTAATCGGCCGGCAAAGACCACCCCCTGTAAATTCAGCGCCTGACACAGCTGCTTGCGCTCGTTATACAGCCGCTCGCCGATGCGGTAGCCTCGGCATTCCGGATCGACACACACCTCCATGCCGTAGAGCCAGTCGCCCTCCGGATCGTGGCGCGAGGCATAGCCATTTCCGGTGATGGACGTCCAATCGTGGCGCCTCAGCGCGATGGCGCCGGAAATCCGGAAGGTCGCGCAGTAGCCCACCACCTGCTCCCCGAGCATGGCCACAAACTGGCCGTCGGGAAAGGTGTTGATCTGGCCGGTCAACGGACCCTTGGTGTAACCGTACATACCGGTGCCCTCGTACACCCGACGGCTCAGGGCAATGATGCCGGGAATGTCCGAGAGCGTGGCGTTGCGAACATACAGACGTTGTTCAGGGTCGGAAAAGGGCGGGCACATAGAGACCTCGGGGAAGGCGCGGAAGCGCGCACAGGCATGGTTTCATATTTGGTCGGAGCGCGTCATTTCGTCAAGCACGTATAACCAGCGGGAACCGCGCTACCGCCGTGTACCGGGAACCCTGGTGGTCCGGGGTGCTTTGGAACAGCGCGAACCGGCTGACGACCATCTCGCCGAACGCGGCCTGCCCGTACTGCGCCAGCAGGTGGGTCACCGAGCCGGCGGGCTGACGAAAGCGGGACAGCGTGATGTGGGGCCGGAACCGGCGGTCCTCGCGCTCAAACCCTTCCCGGGCCAGCGCCTCGAACAGCAACCGATGCAGCGTCGCCACCGGCTGCTCGGGCGTAACACCGGCCCAGAGGTTGCGCGGCCGCTCGGGCTTGCCAAAGGCGCCGATGCCCTGCACGGCGATACGGAACGGGGCCATGGACACCGCCTCCCCGGCCCTGTGTACGGCGTCGACCTGGGCCTCGGAAACGCCACCGACAAAGGCGAGCGTCAGGTGCAACTGCGCCGCGGTTTGCCAGCGGGCACCCGCCACCGGCGACCGAATCGCCAGCAACCGGTCTTTGATGGTCGGATCGATTTCCAGTCCGAAAAACAAGCGCGGCACCTGCCAACCTCCCTATTGCCGGGCCAGTGAAAACCACCTGAGCAAGTCCTTCCGGGCGCTCATGCGTTCGAACCGGCGCGCTAGAGCACCAGAATCAGGCCGCCAAGAATAACGATCAGCACCAGCACAAACCACCGGGCGTACTGGTCGGATCTGTCCGGCAACAGGCCGCCCCGGGTGACCGGCTGCTGCGCCTCGTATTCGAGGACCAGCTGGCGGGCCCGGTAAAAATCCTCGTCCTCGACGTGTACGTTGGAAAACCCCGCCGTGCCGATTTCGCCAATCGCGCCTTGCAGGTAGTAGCCACCGACATGGGCATCAATGCCGTGGGCCTGAAGCAAGCCGGCAACAATGTGTGCTTCGGTAATGTCCCGGGCCCGATAGGCTATTTGCAAGACGGACTCCTTCTGCAACATTCTGGGCAGCAGCCACCGGAATAGGCGGTTATGATTTCAGCATAGTCCGGGCCGGCAATTGCGGCTACACAAGACACGGAGTGCTCATGATCTGGTTTTTTCTCGGGTTTGTTGTTTTCGTCGTGGTCGCCACCTTCCTGCTGTTCCGGATCGAAGACCTGTCGCATCTGGACCAGAACGACGTTCCTCTCTCGAACCAGGCCGAGCCCAGCCCGGGTCATCAGAATGTACTGGGGCGCATACGGGAACTGGGTAACGCCTCGAAGGGGCTTCGGGGCAAGGCACGGCTGATGGCCCTGCGCCGCCATATGGATGGCCTGAGCGAGGGCCTTGCGCTCAATTCCGAGATCCGACACAACGCCTCGCCCCGGGGCGAATGGGTACTGGCCCCAGGCGCTGACCCCAATCGACGGATACTGTACATTCACGGCGGCGCCTGGGCTGCGGGCAGCCCCCGCAGCCACCGGGGCATCACCGACCGGTTGTCTGTCGTGGCGAATGCGGCCGTCTTTGCGGTGGACTACCGGCTGATGCCGGAACACCGGTTCCGGGACGGACTGCTGGACTGCCAGCGCGCCTATCAATGGCTCCTTGAGCACGGCCCGGACGGTCCGGGACGGGCGGGATTTGTCGTCATCGCCGGCGACTCCGCCGGTGGCAGCCACACCCTGGCCCTGATCGCCTGGGCCCGGGACCAGGGGCTGCGCCAGGCGGACGCCGCGGTCGCCCTGTGCCCATCCACCGATCTGACGCTGACCGCCCCGAGCAATCGCAACAACGTCCGGACCGACCCACTGCTCGGCCCAGTGTTTGGCGGGCTGGCAAAGATCCCGCTACCCATCCTGTGGTGGGGCACCCTGGCCGCCTTTCGGGTGTCCCCAACCAACCCCATCGCGTCCCCGCTGCGGGGCAACCTGGCCAATCTGCCGCCGACCCTGATTCATGCCAGCGAGTCCGAAATGCTGCTGGACAACGCCCGCCGTTATGCGGCGAAGGCCCGCGCCGAAGGCTCGCCGGTCGAACTCCACACCTGGCCGGGCATGGTGCACGTCTGGCACATTTTCGTCGATGTGTTGCCGGAGGCCGAAGCCGCGTTTGAGGATATTGGTGCCTTTCTGCAGCGGGTGGAGGCCGGAGCGGTTACAAGCCCGACACCGCCAGTTGCAGCGCAATCGCAGCCATCATCGTACCAATGAGACCATCGATCACCCGCCATGCCGTTGGCCGGGAAAGCACCGGCGCCAACGCCGAACCAAACCACGCCAGGGCACCAAACCACAGAATCGAGGCACTGCTGGCACCGGCCACAAAGCTGGTGGCGTCGTCCTGCTGAGCGCCCACCGCCGGGATCAGCAGGAGTGTATCGAGATACACCTGCGGGTTGAGCAAAGTCACGGCCAGGGTGGTGAACAGCACCCCCTTGAGGCTGCGGCGGGTGACTTCACCCGCTTCCAGCGCCGCCCGCCCACGGGTCGCCCGGACGAACGCCTGAATCGCCAGCCAACCGAGAAAGGCGACGCCCAGCCAACGCATCAGCGCCAGGGCTTGGGGCAAAGCCATCAGCGCGGCACTGACGCCGAACATGCCGAGGGTAAACAGCACGACGTCTGCAATCATGCACACACCCGCAGACCACCAGTGGTGCTCCCGGCGGATCGCCTGGCTCAACACATACGCATTCTGCGCACCAATCGCGACGATGATGCCACCGCACACCAGCAATCCAGTCAGGTAACTCTCAAGCACGTCCATCTCCTTGTTGAATGGCGTCAGGATACCGGCAGTCCGCTATACTGAAAATTCATGTTGCTAATGCTGCATAAGAAAATCTTATGATCGATTACAAACTGCTGGAAGCGCTGGCGACGGTTGTGGAGTGTGGCGGCTTCGAACGGGCCGGCGAAGCCCTGGGGCTGAGCCAGTCGGCTGTGTCTCAGCGAATCCGTACCCTGGAAATCCGGCTCGGCCAACCGGTTCTGGTCCGGAGCCCAACGCTCAGAGCGACGCCGGCCGGACAGCGCCTGCTGAACCACGTCCAGCAGGTTCAACTGCTGGAGCGCGACCTGGCCAAATCGCTGCCGGCATTGAACGAACCCTCGGCCCGCCTGCGAATCGCCCTGAACGCCGACAGCCTGGCGACCTGGTGGGCACAGGCCATAGGCCCGCTGTGCCAGGACGAAGGCCTGCTGCTGGACCTGGTCATCGAAGATCAGGACATCGGATTGCGCCGCATGCGGGACGGGGAGGTCGCCGCCTGCCTGTGCAGCAGCCCGCAGCCGGTGGCGGGCGCGCGGTGCATTCCCGTCGGCACCATGACCTATCTGCCCCTGGCCACACCGGACTACGTGCGCCGATATCTGCCGGGCGGTCTCTCGGAAGACGCCCTGCGGCGGGCGCCGGCCATCGTGTTCGGCCCCAACGATCAGTTGCAACACCGCTTTCTCGCCCAGAGCGGCTTCCACGGCTCGTTTCCCCACCACCTGTGCCCCTCGTCGGAAGGGTTCGTCCAACTGGCCAAAGCCGGCATGGGCTATGGCATGATTCCAGAAATTCAGGTGCGACGGGAACTGGCACAAGGCACGCTGGTCAGCATCGCGCCCGGGCAGGCGCTGCAAGTGCGGCTATACTGGCATTTCTGGCGCCACAGTGGTGACGTGATGGCGCGTATTGTCCAGGCACTGCAAGGTGCCACGGCGCTAACACCGTAACAGGAGAGACTCTGCATGGGCTTACTGATCGCCGGTCTGATCGTATTTCTCGGCACCCACTCGCTGTCCATCGTCAACGAGCCGCTGCGCAACCGGCTTTTCGAGCGCATGGGGGAAGCCGCCTTCAAGGGCCTGTATTCGCTGCTGTCGCTGGTCGGGCTGGTCCTGATCGTCTATGGCTACGGCGCCGCCCGGATGAACCCGACGCCACTCTATACGACACCGGACTGGTTGCGACACCCGGCCATGCTGCTACTGATTCCGGTCTTCCCGTTATTGCTGGCGACCTACTTCCCCGGGCGCATCAAAGCGACGGTCAAACACCCCATGCTGGTGGCCGTAAAGCTTTGGGCGCTGTCGCACCTGCTGGTCAATGGCATGCTGCACGATGTCATCCTGTTTGGCGCGTTTCTGGCGTGGGCGGTCGCAGACCGGATTTCGCTCAAGCGCCGCCAGCCCCGGACCATTGCCACGCTGCCCGAAACCGCCGCCAACGACGCCATCGCGGTGCTGGGTGGGCTGGCGTTGTATGCCCTGACGGTGATGTGGGCACACCAGTGGCTGATCGGTGTGGCACCGGTGTGATCCGCGCCCTGGACAGGTGCATGACCGAGGCCGGTCAGTGGGCGCGAACGCCGAACCAGTGGGGGAAACGCAGCAGACAGAAAAGGGCGAGCAGGTCGTAGAGGGCGTGCCAGATCATCACCAGCCAGAGGCTGTCGGATAGGTGGTAGGTGAGCCCTAGCACCAGCCCGAGGCCGGTCGCCACCAGAAAATAGGTCAACGACACGAAGTGCACCAGACCAAACAGCAGGGATGCCGCCGCAATGGCCAGCCAGCTGCTCAGGTATTGGCTGAGCAGCCCCTGCACGCCGCCCCGGAACAGCAACTCCTCCCCCACTCCGGCCAGTACAGACAGGGCGATCAGAACCCAGGTCGGATAGCTGGAGGCGAAATCGAACAGTCCCTGCATCTGACGCTCAAGGCCACTGGGAAACAGGCCGGGAATGCGCGTCAGCAGGAGCAGGACACCGTAGGTCACGGCGGCGCCAAGCGCACCGTA
>JBPEXU010000429.1:0-4001 GCA_052031225.1 Marinobacter sp.
GCGAGATCTTCACTCTGTTGTCCGAGCTTTACAACAACGCCCTCGAACACGGAGTGCTTAAGCTGACATCGGACTGGAAACACAGTTCCAGCGGCTTCGGTCACTACTACAGCGAGCGTGAACGTCGGTTGTCGGGGGTTCATGGCCACTACATCCGGTTCAGTCTGCAGCACACCCGGAAACCCTGGGGTGGGCGTTTGCGTGTGGTGTGTGAGGACAGTGGTTCGGGGTTTGATTTTGAGGCGCACCCGCTGCTGGCCAGCGACGAGCGTCCGCAAGGCGCGCCGCGCTATGCCGGACGAGGGTTGATGCTGCTCAAACAGCTTGCCCGAAAAATCACCTTCCACGGTAAGGGGAATCGCGTGGAAATCGACTATGATTGGTACTCAACAGATCAGGGGGCTGGTGATGAGCGAGAAACCACACCTTGACGAAGAAGCTCTGGCGGAGCTTCAGGATGTCATGGAAGATGAATTTGATGTACTGATCCAGACGTACATCGCCGATTCAAAAGACCGGATTGCCGGCCTGAAAGAGGCGTTGGCGGCCGGCGATACGGACGCGTTTACCAAGACCGCACACAGCTTTAAAGGCAGCTGCATTAATATTGGTGCGCCCAGGCTCGGTGAATTGAGTCTGCAGGCGGAAATGGCCGGCAAGGCCGGGGATCTTTCGACCGCCCCCGACCTGATTGAGGCCATCGAAGCGGAGTTTCGTACTGTCACCGAACTGCTGGGGGGGTTGTTGGTGCGTTGACGATAAAGTGGCCTGGCATCGCTTTTGCAGAACTCAGGAAAACGAGCCTGGTTCATCCGGACAGAGGCAAACAACCGCCCCGAACGGATGCCTTTTCTGACAAAAGCGGCAAGAGGTTGCCATGCCACAGATGGTACTCCCACAAACTCCGATGCCGGAGTTTTCGAACGATACGGGTTCCGGTAAAGCGGCGGGCCGCGGAGCGGACGACCGTGACAGCCGGTTTGATTCGGTATCGCGGCAAGAGCAGAAACGCCTGAGCCGTCAATCCACCGAACGGGCCGAGGCCCGGGCCCGAACCGATGAACAGCGCGGCAAATCGGCCCAAGATACCCGCAGCCGAAGCGCCCCGCCGGAGCACAACACCACTGTAAAGCCTCAGACCGGGTCGGCCAGCACCGTGGCCAAGGCCGGCGACGCCGAGACCAGCGAAGCGGCGGATAGCCCCTACCTTGCGTTCAGTCCCATCACCTTTGCGGAACTCCAGGCCATGGTGGCATCGTCCGCCACCGGCGCCGAGGGTAAACCCGTGCTGCCCCCGAACGGCGAGCTGGCTGCCGCCGTGGTCACGCCTGGCCAGAAGAGCCTGGCTGGCACACCAGGGACAGCCGGGGCCGCCGTGAGTGCGGGCGCCGGGGCACCCGATCCGTCCCGGATCAGCACTGTCGGCGACCTGATTGCCGGCAGTCTAGGGGCAGAACCCAGCAAGCCTTCGGAACTGGCGACGCTGACCTCCGGTTCGCGCCTGACCGGCACGCTGGAGCTGGTGGCTCAGCAGGCTGCCCCTGCCGCGTCCCGGTTGCCAGCGGAAGCCGCGTCAGCCCCCCTGCGCAGCTATACCACTTCCATCGACCTTCCGGTTGGCCACGCGGAGTGGGGCGACAAGATGGTTGGAAAACTGAGTTGGCTGACCGCGCGCAACATGTCGGTTGCTGAAATCCATCTGACCCCTCCGGATCTGGGGCCGATGGAAGTTCGGGTTCGGGTCCAGAACGATCAGGCCAACATCACCGTGCACGCAGCCAACCCGGTCGTCCGGGATCAGCTGGAACTGCATTCCCACCGGCTGCGCGACATGCTTGGTGAACAGGGGCTGGCGCTGGCTCAGTTCGATGTTTCGGACCAGTCCCAGCAGCAGTCCGGAGAACAGGGTGAGGCGGGCGCTGATGGCCATTCCGGCTCCGGCCAGTCGCTGGCTGCCGCCGATCACGCCGAGGCAGACTTGGCCACCGGGGCGCTGGATCTGAGCTGGCAGGGCGAAGTGGACGTTTTCGCCTGAACCCGACCGGGTCGGCCGCTGAGCCGACTCTCCCGCCCGCAACAAACGGTTTTGCCCATCCTTCCCAGCAACGCTAAACTGCTGTTTTGAACGGGAAGGATGGGTTAGCTGGCCCGCCCTTTGCATCTACATACGATATAGCACCCTGGCATCGCCAGAGTGCCAATTTTCTGACAAGCGACGGTTATGGCTGACAACAACGCATCCGACGGCGCGCCCGCCAAAAAAGGCAAACTGAAAATGATCATCCTGCTGGTGCTGGTGATCATACTGGCCGTGGGGCTGTCCGTCGTGGGCACCCTCTGGTTCCTGGGCGGTGGCCTGTCGGACGGCGACGAAGAGGTCGCCGGGGAGGCGACGGAAGAAGCGTTTGCCCCCAGCAGCTATATCAACATTGAGAAACCGCTGGTAACCACGGTTCAGGCGCAGGGCCGGCAGCGGTACGCCCAGGTCCACCTTTCTCTGGAGGCCACCGATCAGGAAGCGCTGGCGGCAGCGCAGTTGCATCTGCCGCTGATCCGCAGTCAGTTGGTGATGGTTCTGGGCAGCAGCGACTTTGGTGAGCTGCAAACCCCCGCCGGTCGTGTCGCCCTGGCGGATAAAATGCTGGCCACGGTGAATCAGGTGTTGGAACAGGAAGGTGAGCCGGCGATCAAAGGGGTACTGTTCCGGAATTTTGTAGTTCAATAGGCGCCCGACCGGCGAGAGACTCAGCAGCGGCAGGATCAGGTATGCAGGACTTACTGTCACAGGATGAAATCGACGCCCTCTTACACGGTGTGGACGATGGCGACATCGATACCTATGAAGAAACCGATGATACCGGCGTCAAATCCTACGATCTCGCCAGCCAGGACCGCATCGTTCGCGGTCGCATGCCAACGCTGGAAATGATCAACGAGCGCTTCGCCCGTTACACCCGCATCAGCCTGTTCAACCTGCTTCGCCGCAACGCCGACGTGTCCACCGGCGGCGTCCAGATCATGAAGTTCGGCGAGTACGTTCACACCCTCTACGTCCCCACCAGCCTGAATCTGTGCAAAGTCCGCCCGCTCCGGGGCACGGCGCTGTTCGTGCTGGACGCCAAGCTGGTGTTCAAGCTGGTCGACAACTTCTTTGGTGGCGAGGGGCGGCACGCAAAAATCGAGGGCCGCGAGTTTACGCCGACGGAAACCCGTATTGTCCAGATGGTGCTGGAGCAGGTCTTCCACGACATGAAGGAAGCCTGGCACGCGGTACTGAAAGTGGATTTCGAGTACCTGAGTTCGGAAGTGAATCCGGCGATGGCCAACATCGTCAGCCCGAGTGAAGTGGTGGTGGTGAGCACCTTCCACATTGAACTCGACGGCGGCGGTGGCGAGCTGCACCTGGCGCTGCCGTACTCGATGATTGAGCCGATCCGGGATGTTCTGGATGCCGGTGTCCAGAGCGATGTTGACGACGTCGACGAGCGTTGGGTCAACGCGCTGCAGGAAGACATCAAGGACGTCAGCGTGCCGATCAATGCGGATGTCTGCCGGCGCCGGATCTCCCTGCGCGAAGTGGCCAAAATGAAGGCCGGCGACATCATCCCGGTTGAAATTCCGGAACACCTGACGGTTACCGCCAACGGCATACCGATCTACAAGGCCACGCTGGGCACCCGGGACGGGAAACTGGCGTTGCGGATTCACGACAAGGCAACGTTACCGAAGGTCAAGAAACAACTGAAGGTTGGGCGACATGGCTGAAGACGACAAAAAAGACGGGCAGGAACTCAGCGAAGACGAAAAACTCGCTGCGGAATGGGAAGCGGCGATGGGCGAAGCCGGTGACGCTGACGGCGCCGACACGGCGGAATCGGAAGGCTCTGCCGAAGACGAGTGGGCGGCGGCCATGGCGGAAGCGGAAGCTGCCGGGGCGGAGGATCAGAACGATGTCCGGGCGGCACCGATGGAGGAGTTTGACGAAGGCGCCGAAGCCTCTG
>JBPEXU010000043.1:0-5691 GCA_052031225.1 Marinobacter sp.
GAGCTGGGCGGCGATGCCGAAGGCTCGGACGACGCCAACGGGGCCCTGCTGACCGCCGCCCCCATCGGCGTGTTGCTGCTGCTGTTTTTCCTGTTGCTGCAGTTCAACTCGTTCCGCCGGGTCGGCATCATCCTGCTGACGATTCCGCTGGCGGCGGTGGGGATTTTCCCGGGGCTGGTGCTGTCGGGGTCGCCGTTTGGGTTCCAGTCGTTGCTGGGGGTGATTGCTCTGGTCGGGATCGTGGTGAACAACGCCATCGTGCTGCTGGATGTGATGGACGGCGAGCTGGCACTGGGCCGGCCCATCCGCGAGGCGGTGCGGGCGGCGGTGGAGAAGCGCACCCGGCCGATTCTGCTGACCACCGCGACCACGGTCGCCGGCCTGTTGCCGCTGGCGTTCTCCAGCAGCACCCTGTGGCCGCCGATGGCCTGGGCCATCATCTCGGGCCTGCTGGCCTCAACCATCCTGACGCTGCTGGTGATTCCGTCGGTGTGCACCCAACTGATCCGGACCCGGGTCCCCGAGCCCGAGAACGCGCCGGCGTAAGCACGCCGGCCGGATGGGTTCAGTCCAGGGCCTGCCGGGGCCGGATCAGCAGCCCGACCCGGTGGCCGACCGGCACCTCCCGGTTGGGGAAAACGATGGCCTCCGGCGACAGGCCGACCCGGTAGCAGGTGTCGTCGTCTTCCCAGATCACCGTGCCGGGGGCGTACTCGGTGAAATTGGCGACGTCGTCCGGCACGTGAAACCGGAACTGCGGGCCGGTGTTGAGAATTTCGTGCACCACTTCGAACACCGTCATGCGCTCGAACGGCGGCTGAGGTTCCGGCGCCGGTAAGCCCTGAAAGCGCCGGCGCAGGGCTCGCCGGATGCCGTCAAACCGGCGCAGGTCGTTCTGACCAAACGGGCGCACCTTGCCCAGTTCCACGGTGAAACTCTCAGCGCCGAGCAACGACGAGGTGAATGACGAGAAGGTGGTGCCGGCTTTGTGCTGCAGCAGCAGGGTGTCCACTTCCGCTTCCAGCAGAAAGTCGCACTGGGCCTCGGGTGGCCGCCGTCCTTCCACATACGGGTAGAGGGCAAATTTTTCCCGTCGCGACGGGCGGATCGCGGTATGAAGGTCGTAGTGGCTCAGTGCCTGCGCGTGTGCCCCGGCAAACTGGCGACAGGCTTCCTCCAGAAACTGAGCGCGCGCGGCCTCGGGCAGGCCGCGGTAGTCGGGCTGGCTGTGGGCACCGTTGAACAGGCGGTTCAGGTTGGCATCGACAAACCGGGTGCCGGCCACCATCGCCGGTGGGTTGCCGAGAATCAGCAGCAGCGGGCAGGCCAGCGTCCAGTCGCCGTTCAGCAGTTCTGTCAGCAGGCCGTTCAGGACTTCGATCGGTGCGGTTTCGTTCCCGTGAATGCCGGCGGATACGATCAGCGCCTCGCCGTTCGGGTTCGGCCGGTCGGCGGGAGGCATCAGCTGCAGGACGCCCACCGCCTTGCGGCTGATGCGGGTCCCGTCGGGCAGGGTGATCTTGGTTTCCGGTAGCGTCCGACCGGCGTGCGCCAGGGTGTGGGCCAGCCAGTCGGGGTCGGAACCAAACAGCTGCTGCACGGCCGCCATCATGTCTTGATCGGGCGCTGATGCCTGAGCAGGTGGTTTTCCAGGCGCCGGAAGGCGTACACCAGAAGGAAGGTCAGCGCCATGTACAGCAGCGCGACAAAGATGAACGCTTCAAACGGTGCGTAAAAACGCGAATAGATGTTGCGGGCTGCCCCGGTCAGATCCACGATGGTGACCACGCTGGCGATCGCGCTTGAGTGCAGCATGAAGATCACTTCGTTGGAGTACGCCTGCACGGCCCGACGCGCGGCGCTGGGCAGGATGATCCGCCGCATCCGCATGAACCAGTTCATGCCGTAGGCTTTGGCGGCTTCTATTTCACCGTGGGGCGTTGCGACGATGGCGCCGCGAATGATCTCCGTGGTGTAGGCACAGGTGTTGAGGGCAAACGCCAGCAGGGCCGGATAGAACGGCTCTTTAAAGATCTCCCACCAGAAGGTTTGCTGAATGCCCGGAACCTGGGCAATGCCGTAGTAGATGATGTACAGCTGAATCAGCAGCGGCGTGCCCCGGAACAGGTAGGTGTACAGCCACACCGGGCCAGAGACGAACGGGTTTCTGGACGTGCGCAGGATCGCCAGCGGAATCGCGAAAATCAGGCCGATGACCAGCGACAAAAACACCAGCTGCACGGTGGTGACCATGCCGTCCCAGTACTCCAGGAGCGTCATGGTGGTAAAAATCTCGTTCTGGTCGAGCCACTGGGTAATGAATTCCGGCATGCCTTATCCCCCCTGAACCACGCCAACGTTGGCGCGCTTGTCGAGCCATTTGATGAACAGCTCGGAGCCGGCCGTCAGGGCCAGGTATACCGCGGCAACGGGGATGAAGAAGTGGAACGGCATGCGTTCGGCCTTGGCCGCTTCCTCGGCGACACGCACCATATCCGTGAGGCCGATGATCGAGACCAGGGCGGTGGTTTTCAGCAACACCTGCCAGTTATTGCCCAGCCCCGGCAGGGCATGGCGGAGCATCTGCGGAAACATGATGCGACGAAAGGTATGCCAGCGGGTGAAGCCATAGGCGCGGGCCGCTTCGATCTGGCCCGGGTCCACCGCCAGAAAGGCGCCCCGGAAGGTTTCGGTCATGTAGGCGCCGAAAATCAACCCGATGGTCACCACGCCGGAGATGAACGGGTCGAACTGAAAAAAGAAATCGATCTGGTGCGCTTCCCACAGGTAATCCGACAGCGCATTCACCGCGACCTGGCCGCCGTAGTAGAACAGCAGCATCATGACGAGATCGGGGATGCCCCGGATCACGGTGGTGTAAAAGGTGGCAACGCCCTGGGCAATGCGGTTTCCGGAGAGTTTGGAAGACGCGCCGATCAACCCGAGGATGACTGCCAGTGCAAGGGATAGGAAGGCAAGTTCAATGGTGACAACCGCCCCGTCCAGCAGGGCCGGCCCATAGCCTTTCAAGTCGAGCATGAAAATGTCCGGTCAGTGAGGGCGGCCCGGAGGCCGCCCTGCAAGCAGTTTTACATTTTGATGTCGTAGCTGAAGTATTTCTTCATGATGGTGTCGTAGGTGCCATCTTCCTTCAGCGTGCGCAGTGCGGCGTTCACCTGCTCAGCCAGCTTGGTGTCGCGCTTGCGCATGGCCACGCCCACGCCTTCGCCCAGTTTGACCGGCTCGCCGACTTCCTTGAAGCCTTCTTTACCCAAGATGGTCTGCTCGCCCACCGGGTAGTCGACGAAGACCACGTCCAGGCGCTGGCCTTCCAGATCCAGAACCATGTCGTCGGCGGTGGTGTACCGCTTGATGGTGACGATACCACCCATGTTTTCAGTGACGTAGGTGTCCATGGTGGTGCCGCGCTGAACGCCAACCACCTTGCCCTTCATGGCGTCCATGTCGGTCACGTCGGTGTTGAAGTCGGTGCGGGCGAACCAGCCACCCGGAGTGTTGTAGTACGGCTCGGAGAACAGTACGCGCTCGGCCCGTTCCGGAGTGATGGACATGGAGGACATGATCAGGTCGAACTTGCGTGCCAGCAGCCCCGGGATCATGCCGTCCCAGGCCTGGATGACGAATTCACAGTTGGCCTTCATTTCTTCGCACATGGCTTCGGCCAGTTCCACTTCGAACCCGGTCAGGTTGCCGTTTTCATCTTTGTATTCGAACGGTTCGTAGGGTACATCGAACGCAATGCGGAGATCCTGCGCCTGGGCGCTGCCTGCGAACATGGCCAGGGCGCAACTTGCTGCAACAATCAGTTTTTTCATGTGTCACTTCTCCAGTGGTTTGCCTTGTGGGCTTTTCTTTTTTTGGTTGTGGTTATCCAACACCGGTTCAAGATAGCACCGAGTGTCAGAACTTGGGAGCCAGGAACTGTTTCATGCGCTCCGAGTCCGGGTTATCGAACACTTTTTGCGGCGTACCCTGTTCCTCGATCACGCCCTGATGCAAAAACAGGACCTGAGTGGACACATCCCTCGCAAACGCCATCTCGTGGGTGACCACGATCATGGTGCGGCCTTCCTCGGCCAGGCTTTGCATGACCTTCAGCACTTCGCCGACCAGTTCCGGGTCCAGTGCCGAGGTGGGTTCATCAAACAGCATGACTTCCGGCTCCATGGCCAGGGCCCGGGCGATGGCAGCGCGTTGCTGCTGGCCGCCGGACATCTGGGCCGGATAGTAGTCTTTTCGCTCGTAGATACCGACTTTGTTCAGGTAGGCTTCGGCCCGGGCGATGGCTTCCTTGCGGGGTACTTTCAGGACGTTGATCGGCGCCTCGATGATGTTTTCCAGCACCGTCATGTGGGACCAGAGGTTGAAGCCCTGAAACACCATGGACAGCTTGGCGCGAATCCGCTCGACCTGTTTGTTGTCGGCGGGAATCCGCTCGCCCTTGCGGTTCTCGGTGAACCGGATTGGATCGCCGTGCACGATAATGTCGCCGGAGGTCGGGGTTTCCAGCAGGTTAATGCAGCGCAGGAAGGTACTCTTGCCGGAACCGGAGCTGCCAATCAGCGAGACCACGTCGCCTTTCCGGGTTTCCAGTGACACTCCCTTGAGCACTTCCAGCTTATCAAAGGTTTTGTGGATGTCCCTGCAGATCAAAGGCGCTTGGTCCGCCATGGGTTACTCCTGAGCAATTTGTTCAAAGGCGCATGTTTTACGGACTGTCGCCGTGGAAATCAATACCTGAGTTGTTCCGCTTTTTGGGGGGGCGGTATGGCCGACGCCCGGATCACCTTGCCACCCTGTTTTTCCATCTCGCGGAGTGTGTCGCTCACGAACCGCACGTGGGCGGTCGCCACCTTACGGGCAATGGCCGGTTTGGCGTTGACCACGGCGTCGTAGAGCTGACGGTGCTGGCGGATGATGGTCTTGCGCATTTCCTCTCTCGGATTGAGGTTGGACACCGCCGCCTGAACCGTGAGCAGCATCATGTTCTTCAGGCTGTTGAGCACGTGCACCAGCACGGGATTGTGGGAGGCCTCGACGATGGCCAGGTGAAAGCCGTGATCGGGGCGCGCATTGCTGAGCGGATCTTCCTGCTCCAGGGCGCGGAAGGCTTTGGTGATCCGGTGCCGATCCATGCTGTTGGCGCGCTGCGCCGCCAGAAACGCCGCCTGTCCCTCAAGTTGCTCGCGCACCTCGAGCAGGTCGTAGAGCGTCCGGGGATGGCCTTCGTACAGATGGACCAGTGGGTTGTGTTCTTCGAGTTCGTCGGCGGCCGGCACCATGCTGGCGACAAAGGACCCTTTGCCGTGCCGGGTTTCGATCACACCGCGGCCCTGCAGTTCGTGCAGCGCTTCCCGGATCACCGCCCGCGACACACCCAGCCGGGCAGACAGTTGCCGCTCGGAAGGTATTTTTTGTCCGGGGGCGAGGCCGCCGTCGAGAATCAGGCGCTCCAGCCGGAAGGAAATCTCCTGGGAAATAGCCATTGGGTTGTCCGTCGGGTCTGACTGGTCTGACCAGTCCGTGTTGTCTTTGTACGTGATCGATCCATCAACCGGTACGCTCCCAAGCCCTGTAAATATGGCCGATTCCGAGTAATTCGTCCATTTTCGCGAAAACAAAAAGTGGTCTGACCAGTGGTCGGTTTACTGGACGAATTCGGGGACGCCT
>JBPEXU010000430.1:0-5796 GCA_052031225.1 Marinobacter sp.
GATCAACTCCAGCACCGCCTGTTCTCGATCGCTGATGGGTTCGGCCAGGGTCTGCAACGGTACGTTCGCTTTCTCAATACGGAACACCCGGGCCAGGGCGTCCTTGAACGGGCTGTTGTCGAGCTGACCAAAGGTCTCCAGCATCAGATCCCGTAACTCATTGCGAAGTTCGACAAAGGGACTGATAAAGTGCTCCGAAGCGGCTTCTTCCACTACTGACATCAGCATCTTGCGGGCGGCAGCACCGCCCTTTTCTTCCGCCGCCAGCACCGCCTCCAGCAAACGCATATGGAGCTCGACGCCCCAAGGGATCGCATCCTCGTAACGCTTGCGGATCTTGACCAGAGTTTCACGGGCGCCTTGCCAATCCCCACGGGCGAGATCGACGCGCACCTGCATACAGTCAAGCAATCCCGGCATCATCGGAAACAGCTCCGGTACACAGCCGGCATCACGATAGGGTTGCAGGCGCTGCATCCCCTGAACAGCACTCTCAACCTGATTCTGCGCCAGCCAGCAACTGGCTTTCAGTGCTTCTAGCACCGGCAGGAACAGCGCCTCGTCCACCTGCCAGGCGTGCATGGTGCGCTCTGCCCGGCCGATCCAGACAAACGCATCGTCCAGACGTTCCTCGGCCCGGCACATCAGCACCCGGATCGCCATCGCGAGCAACAAACCAATATCCCTGGACTGCTCAGCATGGCGACCGCACTGCGCCAGGAGCCGGTCGGCCTCGGCATAGCGCCCCTGATGCCACAACACCAGCACCAGGTTCAGCTGCAGACGGGTTTCACCAATACGGGCCGGGCGGGCCAGCTCCTGCATCGCGGTTTCCAACCCAGTCCGCAACAGTTGCTCCGCGTGTTTGAGCGCGCCTTTTCCCAACTCGATCCGGGCGTGGGTGTAGACCGCCAGCGCCTCCGATCCGGAATCACTCGCTTCACGAGCGAGCCGTGACGCAGCCCGGTTGGCCTCTCGGGCGTCCTGGAATCTACCCGCTGCACAAAGCGCACTCGAGCGCACCATCTGCGCCACCAACTGCCCTTGGGGTGACAGTTCTCCGGCTGAGAGCGCCTGGTCGGCCAGTTCCAGCGCCTCCTCCACTTTGCCCTCGCCCCGCAGGATAAATGCCTTCAGGACGGCAATACGGGCAGAGTGCTCTGCGCAATCCTGCTCGGACAAGCTTTCCAGCAGGCGCCTGGCCTGCTGGAACTGACCACCAATGGCATGAACCCAGCTGTAAACGATACGCAGCCGTACGCTGCGATCAAGCAGTCCGGTCGGCAGCGTATTCCTCAATCGCAGAAGTGACGCAGTGTCCTGCCCAAGCAGGAGCGCTTCAGAGCCTTCGGAGGCAATCCGAATGGCCTCTTCGTCGTTACCCGCGAGCAACGCGTATCTCAGTGCCTCGGGAAACTGCGCCCTGGACGCGTACCAGTGGCTGGCCTTGGTCATTCGTTCCGAGTAACCGTTCATGACCGGCACGGAAAGCCACTCCTGCAGTAAAGGATTCAGACGAAACCAGCGCCCCCTCCCCGGAACCGGCCTGAGCGGTAAACCGGCATCGGCCGCTTGAGAAGGCGGAAGGCTCGCGTCGGGCACTAACGATTGCAGATCGAAAAACAGCTCGTCAGAGCAGACTTCAAGCTCCGCCAGCAGACGGAGAGACCGGATTTGCCCTTGCGTCAAAGGGGCCAGAACGGACTCTCTGAGAAAACGTTCAACCGCCGGGCTTTCCTGAATCGGCTTGCGCGCCTCGCCACTGAGGATCGCTCTTCGGTACAGGGCCAGCGGAGTGGGCCAGCCTTCGCTGCGCTCATATAGATCATCAACCGCCAGGCTGGTCAGCTGGTTGCTGTCGAGAAGATCGCGGAAATACGCAAAGGTATCAGAGCGGCTGAATTCAAAGGCTTCGGGCCCCAACCGGGTGAATCGGTTCTCCAGCTCCAGGCAGTGGGTCTCGAAAGGCAAACCGGTTCTGGAGATCAACACCACGCACAGACCAGCGGTTAAATCTGTCACCAGTTGCTGAAGCAGCGCAACCACAGCCGGATTGGTGAGCGTATGAACGTTGTCCAGAACCAGCACCTGAGAGTCCGTTTGCTCACGCTTTCTATCCGCTTCCACGAGCATCAGGGCCAGGGCATCGGCGTAGCTTCCGCCCGCCTGAAGGGCCGAATCCAGCACATCCGAAACGCCGAGAGCAATGGAAAGCAAATTCAAAAACCGGGAGGGTGCGTTGTCGTGGCTGTTCAGAGCCATCCAATGAATCGGGCGAGCACCTTCGGCGTTCGACCTGAGGGCGCTGAGAACCGCGTGGGACTTGCCAAAGCCACCGGGGCCTTCGGCAAACAACACCGCGCGTGGCTGGATTGCTTTTGCTATGCGCTGATCCAGTTCCGGACGAGCGATCGCATCCTCAGACAACTCCGGTAACTGAACCCTTTGCTTTAAAAGATCACGAACCAGTTCCCCCCGCTGGAACCCCTGATTCGCCGACTGGAATTCGTCGTTTGCGGCTCTACCGTCGCTGAATGGTTTCACTCACTGCCCCATTTCAAGCCGGTTGGGACGATTGCGTCCGCGACCGGAAGTCGAAGTCGAGATTGACGTCGGAATGGCATGCCTACTTTGGGTACGCCTTTAGTATGAGTGCAAGGTTAAACCAATTACGGCCCAGCCTGCAAAATTTTGACGTGCAACCGCCCAGCAAGTGGCGATTTTTTAACGCAGCTGATGGCTCACAGTGAAGATAGAACCAAAAAAAACGGCGAACCAAAGGTTCGCCGTTTTTCACTCAGAACTTCCGAACTTATCGCGTACCGGCCCGCCGCAATGCCGCCGGCGTGTAGTCACGGGACATCCGTTCAACACCAAACTGGTACGGGTTGTTTTCCTCGTTGGTCAGACCCAGCGCCAGGTAACGGCCTGACAGAAGGTCGTACAGTACTTCAATAGCGTACCAGGGTACGCTCTGGTCGTAGAACTGCATCGCGTGTGCCTCGGCGACGCGCCAAAGCTCACCGCGGCCATCGTAATGGTCAATCACCGCTGCTTGCCAGGAATCCTCGTCGATGAAGAAATCACGTTGGGCATAAATGTGACGTTCACCCTCTTTCAGCGTGGCACGGACATGCCAAACACGGTGCAACTCGTAACGGGTCAGATCCTGGTTGATGTGACCGGCCTTGATGATTTCATCATATTTCAGGCTACGATCCACCAGCTTGTAGGAGTTGTACGGGATGTACATTTCCTTTTTACCCACCAGCTCCCAGTTGTAGCGATCAGGCGCACCGTTGTACATGTCGAAGTTATCCGAGGTACGCATGCCATCCGCAGCGGTACCCGGGCCGTCGTAGGCAACCTGCGGTGCGCGCCGAACTCGACGCTGACCGGCGTTGTAGACCCATGCGCGACGAGGCTCAGCCACCTGGTCGATGGTTTCGTGAACCAGCAGGACGTTACCCGCCAAACGGGCCGGGGCGGTGATCGCCTGCTTGAAATAGAACAGCACGTTGGGGTCGGCTTTGGGATCGTAATCCGACAGCTCCGTTCGCCAGGAGAACTCGTCCTGGAATTTGACCACGGAGAAATCTCCTCCCGCCGTCGGCGTCACCTGGCCGACATTGCGCTGAACCGAGCCGCCCCGATACCGGGTGATATGGTTCCAGATCACCTCCAGACCGTTCTTGGGGATCGGAAACGGGGTGCCGCTTTCGTAGTTACCAAGACCATTCCCGTCTTTGATCAGCTCAACCGTCGTCGCATTGGCCATCGTCTGATCCAACACTTCTTGCGGGTAGGCGGCCGTACGATGGGTTTCATACACCGGCATGAAGTAGTCATCGTACTGCTTGATCATGGCGACCTGGCCCGGCGACAGTTTGTCTGCGTATTGATCAACATTGCTCTGATCAATCACAAACTTTGGCTGCTCATCGGCAAACGGGTTGACGTAAATACCGTCGCCTTTGTAACCCGCCGGCGGCGTGGTCAGCCCCCCAGTCCAAGCAGGGATATCACCCCCGTTGCCCGCCTTTTCAGCACCAATCGGCGTCAGGGAGTTCCCCAGCTTGGCCGCTTCCTCGGCAGAAACCGCACCCCAGGCCTGGCCGGCACACAGACTGGCGGCCAAAATGCCCGTGGTCAGTAGTTTCTTGTTCAGTTTCATTTAAATTACCTCGTCAAACGAATTTGGTCCGGATCAGAAAGAGTAGGAAACACTCGCTGTCACAAAATCACGATCGGTCAACTCGTTCCAGGGCTTGCCACCAAAGTAGTTGGTGTATCCAATATTGCCTGTAATTTTGTTTTGGTAGACCGCCTGAAGCGAAAGCCCTATGGCTTTGCTGCCCTCGTTAAACGCACCACCCGGCTGCGGACTATAGCCCTTCACGTCATGACGCCAGGACAACTGAGGTGACAGATTGATACCCGCGAATACGTTCGGGTAATCCCACACAAAGCGGGCGCGATAGCCCCAGGAAAACGCTGTGGTCAGGCCATCCGTCGTGCAGTAGGAGTCATTCAGGTTGAGCGCTTCACAGCCGCCACCAGGCAAGGACGGGATACCAAAAGTTCCGGACCGGCCGTACTGCGCCTCATCATAGTCCGGCAGATCATGGACATAGGTTGCGCCAAATTCAGACACAACCGACAGCCGGCTGGCACCCATGACCTGGTCGAAGAACTTAATCAGCGTAAACTGCGCCTGGGAGACATTAAAGCGATCCCAGCCATCCACTTCCTGTCCAGCCAGGTTCGCTCCGCCGGCCTCAGCTTCGCGCTGATCCTGCAGTAAGCTGGCGTTGCCACCGGTGGCCGGATTCTGCAACTGAAGACCACCGTAGATCAGCTGGAACGCGTTCCACTGCAGCGGCAGGTTATCCCGGAAACTGTACTCTGCCCCGAGGGACCAGCCACCTGGAGTGGTGGTGTTGATACTCACCCCATATAGGTTGATGTTTTCAGGATATTCGATGAAGTAGGCGGGGAATGTCTGGCCATTGGCCGGATCATTGACGACACCGCTGACATACGGCAAGCGGCTGTTGTACTTAATGTAGTAGAAGCCCAGCTCGGAATCGTTCAATTCGGGCACATACCAGCGCAGAGCCACACCGAATTGATCTTTTGAGTCAGCCTCTTTATCACCTCTACGCTCTGCAATGAATCCCTGAGCCGCAGCTTGCGAATCCGGCAGCTGACCGGCCAGCAGAACCGGGCCGCAGCCGTCTGGCGCAAAGTCGTTGGTGGAGAAGAAGGTGCCACAGTCGTCGGGCTTGACTGGCTCCCAGTCTGCCTGAACGAAGGTTTCTACGGTGACGTTTTCGGTGATACCAGCGGACGCGTAGAACATTTCAACGGGCAGCAAAGCGTCTTTGAGTTCGGCACCCGGAGCCCGGAAGGCCGGAACGTCAACGGGGTTAATGGTGTTGATGCCGCCCTGGATAAAGGTGCTCTCACCCCAGCTCACCACCTGTTTGCCGTAACGCAGACTGACTGGGACATCACCGAAGTACCAGTCGGAAAACACATAGGCGTCCAGCAGTTCGCCGCCAGAGGCGTTGGCTTTAGCCTCGTCGTTCAACTCCCGGCGCTGGCCGACGGGGTCAACAGCGCGGTTTTCATCTTTCAACTCAAAGTCGTACCAGTAACGGCCCCGAACCAGACCACCCACGCGGGTGAGCATGTCGCCATCGACGTTGTAGTTCAAAAACAGTTCACTGTTACCTTTGACGATCTTGGAGTAGGTATCGCCCTTCTTGAAGTTCAGGTTACCGTCGTCGTAGT
>JBPEXU010000431.1:0-12917 GCA_052031225.1 Marinobacter sp.
GTCATCATCACCAACCTGGTTCTGCATGTCCTGATCATGTCGTACATCGGCATCTCCAAGGGGGGTGTTCGCCACGTCCAGAATCACGGCGAGAAGCAGGACCGCAAGTGGCGGGTTATGTCCTACTTTGCGCATCCGGGTGTGGCGCCGATTTCCCTGCTGATCGCGGTGATCGGTCTGGGGCTGGGGCTCTACTACAAGCAGGACCTGAAAGTGGGGGACCTGGATCAGGGCGCTCCCGAACTTCGTAAGGATTCCCGTTACAACAAAGACAACGCGTTCATCATCAACAACTACTCCACCAGTGCGGACGTGTTGGTGGTCATGGTGAAGACGCCGGTTGAACAATGCACCCAGTACGAAGTGCTCCGGGCCATGGACAGCCTGCAGTGGGAACTGCAGAACACGCCGGGTGTGCAGTCCACCGCCTCTCTGGCCGATGTGTCGAAGATTGTCACCAAGGCGCTGAACGAGGGTAACTGGAAGTGGTACGCCATTTCCCGCAACCAGACCATCATCAACGCCTCCATCCGTGAGGCTCCGTCCGGCCTGATCAATACCGACTGTAGCCTGACCCCGGTGTTGGTTTTCCTGGAAGATCACAAGGCGGAAACCCTGCGCACCGTGGTTGAGCGGGTCGAAGACTTCGCTCAGGCAAACAGCAACGAGCAGCATACCTTCCTGCTGGCAGCCGGTAATGCCGGTGTCGAAGCGGCCACCAACGAAGTCATCTCCAAGGCCAAGGACTGGATGCTGCTGTTCGTCTACAGCGTGGTCAGTTTGCTCTGTTTCTTGACCTTCCGCTCCATCCGCGCGGTGCTGTGCATCGTGGTACCGCTGGGGCTGACCTCGATCCTGTGTGAGGCGATCATGGCGGTCTCCGGAATCGGTATCAAAGTCGCGACGCTGCCGGTCATTGCCCTCGGGGTGGGTATCGGTGTCGACTACGGTATCTATATCTACAGCAAACTGGAGAAATACCTGCTTGAGGGCAAGACGCTTCAGGACGCCTACTTCGAAACGCTGCGCTCGACGGGTAAGGCGGTGGTCTTTACCGGCGTGACCCTGGGTATCGGTGTGGTGACCTGGATCTTCTCGCCGATCAAGTTCCAGGCCGATATGGGCTTCCTGCTGTTCTTCATGTTCCTGTGGAACATGATTGGCGCCATCTGGCTGCTGCCTGCACTCGCGCGCTTCCTGTTGCGACCGGATCGAATGGTTGCAAAGGCGCGAGCGGCGAAATAAGCTTGCACCGGCTCAAAAAAGCCCGCTTTGCGGGCTTTTTTGTTGTCTGCTCAATTGGTTAGCGAGCTAAGTCTGCCTTTATTTATCGTCTGAAGTGGTCTATGTTTTAGATCGGACGAATAAATGAGTCCGTCCAGGCGACGGTCCTTTAACGACAACGAGCAAAATAAGGAAGAATCTGCATGACTTTGAAACTGAAAGTATCCGCACTCGCTGTAGCCGCAGCGGTCAGCTTTGGCGCTGCCTCTACCTCTGTTTCTGCCCAGGAGCAGCGTTTCGTGACGATCGGTACCGGCGGCGTTACGGGTGTTTACTACCCGGCGGGCGGTGCGATCTGCCGCCTGGTAAACATGGACCGCAAAGAGCATGGCATCCGCTGCTCTGTTGAAAGTACCGGTGGTTCGGTTTACAACCTCAACGCCATCCGTCAGGGTGAGCTGGATCTGGCGGTTGCTCAGTCCGACTGGCAGTACCACGCTTACAACGGCACCAGCAAGTTCAAAGACGACGGTGCCAACAAAGAGCTGCGCGCGGTGTTCTCCCTGCACCCTGAGCCGTTCACCGTCGTTGCCAGCAAAGGTTCCGGTATCAAGACTTTCGAGGACCTGGCTGGCAAGCGTGTATCGGTCGGTAACCCGGGTTCCGGTCAGCGCGCGACCGCTGAGGTCCTGATGGACGCGATGGGTTGGGATCTGGATAAGTTCTCCCTGGCCGCCGAGCTCAAGGCCGCTGAGCAGTCTCAGGCCCTGTGCGATGGCAACATCGACGCGTTCTTCTACACCGTTGGTCACCCGTCCGGTGCGATCAAGGAAGCGACCACTTCCTGTGACAGCGTGCTGGTGACTGTCGACAACGCGGCAACCAAGAAGCTGATCGACGAAAACCCGTACTACCGGAAGGCAACCATCCCGGGTGGCATGTACCGTGGTTCTGACGAAGACACCACCACCTTTGGTGTGGCGGCAACCTTCGTTTCTTCCACTGACGTACCAGACGATGTTGTGTACGAAGTGGTCAAGGCCGTGTTCGAAAACTTTGACAGCTTCAAGCGTCTGCATCCGGCATTTGCCAACCTGAAGAAAGAAGAAATGGTATCTGACGCCCTGAGTGCTCCGCTGCACCCGGGTGCTGCCAAATACTACAAGGAAGCTGGTCTGATCGACTGATCGGCTCACCGCTGACTAACCGGCCGCGGACAGTTCTTGTCCGCGGCTTAACTGACCTTCCCGTTATTCCTCTGACAGGATCCGGCTATGACAAATAGCGACCCGAGAGCCGGGGATGCCATCGATAAGCAGAAAGTTGAGGAGTTTCTACAGGCCGAGACAGGCGGAAGAGCAACGTCCGGGCCTGCGGCTGTCATTCTTTTTATCGTTCCTCTGCTCTGGTCACTTTTTCAGCTTTGGATAGCATCACCGCTACCGTACATTTTCGAATTTGGCGTGTTCAATTCTACGGAAGCACGCTCGATTCACCTGGCTTTCGCCTCATTCCTGGCGTTCGCCGCCTTCCCCATGATCAAGGGGCGACACAGTACCCAGGTGCCCATTTATGACTGGGTGCTGGCATTGGCCGCAGCGTTTGCGGCGTCGTACATCTATGTGTTTTATCAAGAGCTGTCTCAGCGTCCCGGGGCGCCCACCACGCAAGACTTGGTTGTGGCGCTCGGTGGTCTGGTCTTGCTGCTTGAAGCCACCCGTCGTTCGCTGGGGCTGCCGCTGGCCATTGTGGCCGGTGTGTTCATCGTCTATTCCCTGGCCGGCCCCTACATGCCGGATGTGATTTCCCACAAAGGGGCTAGCCTGAGCAAACTGGCGTCCCATCAGTGGCTGGGCACCGAAGGGGTCTTTGGTGTCGCCCTTGGGGTCTCGACCAGTTTCGTGTTCCTGTTTGTGCTGTTTGGCGCCTTGCTGGAGCGCGCCGGCGCGGGCAACTACTTCATTAAGGTAGCCTATGCGCTGCTGGGCCACATGCGCGGCGGCCCGGCCAAGGCGGCGGTGGTGTCCAGTGGTCTGAGCGGGGTGATTTCCGGCTCGTCCATCGCCAACGTCGTGACCACGGGTACCTTCACCATCCCGCTGATGAAGCGGGTCGGATTCCCGGCCACCAAGGCCGGTGCGGTTGAAGTGGCGGCTTCGACAAACGGACAGCTTACGCCGCCGATCATGGGCGCGGCGGCGTTCCTGATGGTGGAATACGTCGGTATTTCGTACCTGGAAGTCATCAAGCACGCGATTCTGCCGGCGATGATTTCCTACGTGGCACTGATTTACATCGTGCACCTGGAAGCCTGCAAGCTGAAGATGAAGGGCATCGAGCGGCTGGATCGCCCGACATTGGCGCAGCGCATGCTGAACTGGGTGGTGATCCTGCTGGGGCTGTGTGTACTGACCCTGGTGGTCTACTACGGTATCGGCTGGATGAAAGACTGGCTCGGGGCCGCCGCTGTCTGGGTGCTGGCGCCGCTGCTGTTGCTGGTGTATGTCGGCCTTGTCGGGTACGCCTCCCGCTACCCGGATCTGGAAGAAGATACGTCCGAGACCTCAATGGAGGAGCTGCCGCCGGTGGGGCCGACGGTCAAGACCGGTCTGTACTTCCTGCTGCCGGTGGTGGTGCTGGTCTGGTGCCTGACCGTTGAGCGCTTCTCGCCCCAGCTGTCAGCGTTCTGGGCGACGGTGTTCATGATCTTCATCGTGGTGACCCAGCGCCCGCTCAAGGCGTTCTTCCATCAGCGCGGCGGTTACGGTGACAAGCTCAAGCAGGGCGTGTCGGATCTGGCGCATTCGCTGGCGACCGGAGCCCGGAACATGGTCGGTATCGGGGTGGCCACGGCAACGGCCGGCATCGTGGTTGGTACCGTCACCCTGACCGGTATCGGACTGGTGATGACTCAGTTCGTGGAGTACATCTCCGGTGGCAACCTCCTGCTGATTCTGATCTTCACCGCGATCATCAGTCTGATCCTTGGTATGGGGCTGCCGACGACAGCCAACTACATTGTGGTCTCGACCCTGATGGCGCCGGTGATCGTGAATCTGGGGGCCGAGAATGGGCTTCTGGTGCCGCTGATTGCGGTGCACCTGTTCGTGTTCTACTTCGGTATTCTCGCCGACGACACGCCGCCGGTGGGGCTCGCGGCTTACGCTGCGGCGGCGATATCCGGTGCAGATCCGATCCGCACCGGTGTTCAGGGCTTCACCTACGACATCCGTACCGCAATCCTGCCGTTCATGTTCATCTTCAACACGCAGCTGTTGCTGATTGGCCTGACCGGATGGGTAGATCTGCTGGTGACTGTGTTCAGCGCGGTGACGGCGATGCTGGTGTTCTCCGCAGCCACGCAGGGCTTCTGGTTCACCCGGACCCGGTGGTGGGAGACGGTATTGTTGCTGCTGATCACCTTTACGCTGTTCCGCCCCGGCTTCTGGTGGGATATGGTCTACCCGCCCACCGAAGATCGCCCGGGCGTGGAGATTCTCGAGCACATTGAAAATGTGCCGGCGGACGGCACGCTTGTGGTCAAGGCGTCCGGTATCTCGATCGATGGTGATGAGGTGTCGAAGTATCTGCAGCTGCCTCTGCCGGCTGCCGATAGTCCCGAACGCCGCCTGGCGGAAGCGGGCCTTGAGGTGTCACCGCAGGACGACAAGATGGCGATCGATTTCGTCAACTTTGGCAGCGTCGCTGAGAAAGCGGGCCTTGGTTTTGGTTGGACCATCGACACCGTGCAGGTGCAGTTGGATCGTCCACCCAAGGAGCTGATGTTCATTCCCGCGCTCCTGTTGCTTGCGCTGCTTGCGTTTGGGCAACTCAAGCGTAAGGCGCGGGAAGAGGCTGCCGTTCAGCCCGCCTGACGGCTCCAGCCGTTCACTGGTCCGTAGAACCCGGCGTTAACCCGCCGGGTTTTTTTCTGTTAGACTCCGCGCTGAACTGGCCCGCGGTTTGTGTCGCGGCGCGCTGATACCAAGTGATCTTTGGTATAGATCACCACTGACTCATGAACAGGAGTATTCCATGCCCGTCATTACCCTGCCGGATGGCAGTCATCGCAGTTTCTCCGAACCGGTCACCGTCCACGATGTGGCCGCCGATATTGGTGCAGGCCTTGCCAAAGCCGCGCTGGCTGGCAAGGTGGATGGTAAGCTGGTGGATACCAGTTACCTGATTGAAAAGGACGCCGAACTCGCCATCGTGACTGACCGGGATGAGGAAGGCGTTGAGGTTATTCGTCACTCCACCGCGCACCTGCTGGCGATGGCCGTCAAGGAACTGTTCCCGACCGCGCAGGTGACCATCGGGCCGGTCATCGACAACGGCTTTTATTACGACTTCAAGTACGATCGCCCGTTTACCAACGACGACCTCGAGCGCATCGAGAAGCGCATGGAAGAGCTGGCCAAGCAGGACATTCCGGTGTCCCGTTCGGTGCTGTCCCGTGACGAGGCGGTTAAGTTGTTCGAAGACATGGGCGAGGAATACAAGGTCCGAATCATTGAGGACATTCCTGGTGATGAGGATCTGTCGTTCTATCGTCAGGGTGATTTCATCGACCTGTGTCGTGGCCCGCACGTCCCCAGTACCGGTAAGCTCAAGGCCTTCAAGCTGACCAAGGTGGCCGGCGCCTACTGGCGAGGCGATACCGGCAACGAGCAGCTTCAGCGCGTGTACGGGACCGCCTGGGGCAACAAGAAGGACCTGAAGGCATACCTGCATCGTCTGGAAGAGGCCGAGAAGCGCGATCACCGCAAGATTGGCAAGAAGCTGAATCTCTTCCACATGCAGGAAGAGGCCCCGGGGATGGTGTTCTGGCATCCGGACGGGTGGTCGCTGTACCAGGAAATTGAGCAGTACATGCGGGACAAGCTGCGCCTGCACGGCTACAAGGAAATCAAGACCCCGCAGGTGGTGTCCCGGACGCTCTGGGAAAAATCCGGGCACTGGGACAAGTTCAAGGACGATATGTTCACCACCGAGTCGGAAAAGCACGACTACGCCATCAAACCCATGAACTGCCCATGCCACGTGCAGGTGTTCAACCAGGGCCTGAAGAGTTACAAGGATCTGCCGCTGCGGCTGGCGGAATTCGGCTCCTGTCACCGCAATGAGGCGTCCGGGGCGCTGCATGGCCTGATGCGGGTGCGCGGCTTTACTCAGGATGATGCCCACATCTTCTGTGAGGAAGATGCGATTCAGTCTGAGGTGTCCGCGTTTATCAAGTTGCTGCACGAAGTCTACGAGGACTTCGGCTTCACCGACATCCTGTACAAGCTGTCCACGCGGCCCGAGAAGCGCGTTGGCTCGGACGAGGTCTGGGATAAAGCGGAAGCGGCGCTGGAGGAAGCGCTGAACCGTGAGGGTGTAGATTGGGAACTGCTGCCGGGTGAGGGCGCGTTTTACGGGCCCAAGATCGAGTTCTCGCTGAAGGACTGTATTGGCCGGGTCTGGCAGTGCGGCACCATTCAGGTTGATTTCTCCATGCCCGGGCGGCTTGGCGCGCAATACGTTGCCGACAATTCCGAGCGCAAAACGCCGGTCATGCTGCATCGGGCGGTTCTGGGGTCGTTCGAGCGCTTTATCGGGATTCTCATCGAGGAATACGAAGGCGCCTTCCCGACCTGGCTGGCCCCGACCCAGGTGGCGATCCTGAATATCACCGATAACCAGCGTGACTATTGTCAGAATCTGGCGAAAAAGTGGGAAACTTTGGGGTATCGGGTTAATGCTGACTTGAGAAACGAGAAGATCGGCTTTAAAATCCGCGAGCATACACTCAACAAGGTTCCCTATCTGGCCGTTGTCGGCGACAAAGAAGTCGAAAACGGCGCTGTCGCCGTGAGAACGCGCAAGGGCGAAGACCTGGGAACACTCACGATCGACGAATTTGAGAAGCTACTTGCCAATGACGTCGAGCGTAAAGGTAGAACCAAAACGGAGATCTGATTATTAAACAGCGAACGAATCGGGGTGGGCGCGCGCCGCGCGCGCCGATCAATGAGAATATTGACGCAACCGAAGTCCGCCTGATCGATGCCGAAGGCAATCAGGTCGGTATTGTTCCGATTGAGGAAGCTCTCAAGCAGGCAGAAGAAGCGTCTCTTGACCTGGTTCAGGTTACGGATTCCGATCCGGTCGTCTGTAAGATAATGGACTACGGCAAGAAGATCTTCGAAGAGAAAAAGGCCAAAGCGGCTGCCAAGAAGAAGCAAAAGCAGACGCAGGTCAAAGAGCTGAAGTTCCGACCAGGAACGGAAGAAGGGGATTATCAGGTCAAACTACGCAACCTGGTACGTTTCCTTGAAAACGGGGACCGCGGCAAGATCACTATCCGCTTCCGTGGGCGTGAGATGGCACACCAGGAACTTGGTATGAAGCTCATGCAACGGATTGAGGAAGATGTTGCTGAATTGGGCCAGGTCGAACAGCGGCCAAAAATGGAAGGCCGCCAGATGACCATGGTCGTGGCACCCCGCAAGAAGAAGTGAACCTGATCCAATGACGGGTCCCCCGCATCGGCGGGGGATTCGTCGTTCAGGGCCACATTTGTTTTTAAAAATAGAATGCGGAGTTTTAAAAAATGCCGAAGATGAAAAGCAAAAGCGGAGCCACCAAGCGGTTCAAGAAGACCGCCAATGGCTTCAAGCACAAGCAGTCCTTCACCAGTCATATCTTGACCAAGAAGAGCCCGAAGCGTAAGCGTCAGCTCCGTGGTACCAAGCTGATTGCCAAGTCCGACGTGGCGTCCATCAAGCGTATGATCGCTAACTAAGCAACTGGGTAGGAAGGATTAAATATGGCTCGTGTAAAGCGTGGCGTGGTCGCACGTCGTCGTCACAAGAAAATTCTCAAGCAGGCCAAGGGTTACTACGGTGCCCGCAGCCGTGTGTTCCGGGTTGCCAAGCAGGCGGTTATCAAGGCCGGTCAGTACGCCTACCGTGACCGTCGTAACCGCAAGCGTGCATTCCGCGCCCTGTGGATTGCCCGTATCAATGCCGGTGCCCGCGCAAACGGTCTGTCCTACAGCCGTCTGATCGCTGGCCTGAAGAAGGCGAATGTTGAAATCGATCGTAAGGTTCTGGCCGATCTGGCCATGAACGAGCAGCAGGCATTTGCTGCGGTTGTTGAGAAAGCCAAAGCGTCCCTGTGATCGCTTAAGCTCTTTCATCGATCGCTGATCGATCCGGGCGTCTCATGACACCATGATGACGCCTCCTGATAGGGGAAGGGCACGCTCTTCCCCTATTTTTGTTTTAACCTACCCCATTTCTGGTTTGGAGCAGGGTCAATGGAAAACCTGGAGCAATTGGTTCAGGACGGCTTGAGGGCGGTAGACAGCGCCGAGAGCCTGCAGGCACTTGATCAAATTCGTGTGGAATATCTGGGCAAAAAAGGCATCATCACCCAGCAGGCGAAGACTCTGGGTAAGCTTTCTGCCGAAGAGCGTCCGGCGGCCGGCCAGAAGATCAACGAAGCCAAAGGCCAGGTGGAGCAGGCGATCAACGCCCGTCGTGCGGAGCTGGAAAAAGCCGCGATTGAGGCCAGATTGGCGAGCGAATCCATTGACGTCACCCTGCCCGGACGTGGTCAGGAGCTCGGCGGTCTGCATCCGGTGACCCGAACCCTGCAGCGCATCGAAGATATCTTCGCCCGTGCCGGCTACAGCGTCGAGCAGGGGCCCGAAATCGAAGACGATTATCACAACTTCGAGGCGCTCAATATCCCCGGTCATCATCCCGCTCGTGCCATGCACGACACCTTCTATTTCAACCCCGGCACCCTGTTGCGCACTCATACCTCGCCGGTACAGATCCGCACCATGGAAGCGGGCAAGCCGCCGTTCCGGATGATCTGCCCGGGCCGTGTCTACCGCTGTGATTCCGACATGACCCACACGCCCATGTTTCATCAGGTCGAAGGGCTGTTAGTTGAAAAGGATGTCAGCTTCGCCGATCTCAAAAGCACCGTTGAAGAGTTTCTTCGGGTGTTTTTCGAGCGCGATCTGAAAGTGCGTTTCCGGCCGTCCTATTTCCCGTTCACGGAGCCGTCGGCGGAAGTGGACATCGAATGGGGTCGGGAGGCCGATGGCAGCATCAAGTGGCTGGAAGTCATGGGCTGCGGCATGGTTCATCCCAAAGTTTTCGAGTACTGCGGTATCGATGCTGAAGAATACCGGGGGTTTGCGTTCGGCCTGGGCGTCGAACGACTGGCCATGCTGCGTTATGGCGTAAACGACCTGCGCATGTTCTTCGAGAACGACCTGCGCTTCTTGCGTCAGTTCCGGTAACGCGTCAGTAGCGTCATCGGTTTCCGAACATACAGGCACGACCGCATCAGGATAAGGCAGATAGTATGAAATTCAGTGAACAGTGGCTTCGCGAGTGGGTTAACCCGGACATCAGCTCTCAGGAACTGATGGATCAGATCACCATGGCTGGTCTTGAGGTCGATGGTTTTGAGCCGGTTGCGGGGACCTTCTCCGGTGTGATTGTTGGTGAGGTGACCACGGTTCAGCCACACCCGGATGCTGACAAACTTCGGGTGTGCCAGGTGACGGACGGGCAGCAGACGGTGCAGGTTGTTTGCGGTGCTCCGAACGTCCGGGAAGGGCTTAAGGTGCCTTTTGCGGTGGTCGGTGCGGTACTGCCGGGGAATTTCAAGATCAAGAAAGCCAAACTGCGTGGCCAGCCCTCCGAGGGTATGTTGTGCTCGGAGTCCGAGCTGGGCCTGTCGGACAGCCACGATGGCCTGATGGAGCTGCCTGCAGATGCACCGGTGGGAACCCCGCTGGTGGAGTACTTGAAACTCAATGACATCACCATTGACGTCGACCTGACGCCGAATCGCAGCGACTGCCTGTCCATCAAAGGCATCGCCCGGGAAGTCGGAGTGCTGAACAGCCTGGTGGTCGAGACGCCGGAAATTGAGGCGGTCCCGGCCGAGCACTCAGAAGTTCCGGACATCCGGGTACAGGCTCCGGAAGGCTGCCCGCGTTACCTCGGCCGCATCCTGCGCAACGTCAACCTGCAGGCCGAGACCCCGCTGTGGATGAAGGAAAAACTGCGTCGATCCGGTATCCGCTCCATTGACCCGGCGGTGGACGTGACCAACTACGTGATGCTCGAACTCGGCCAACCCATGCACGCGTTCGACCGTGATGAGATTCACGGTGGCATTGTGGTGCGGATGGCTGAGGCCGGTGAAAAGCTGGTTCTGCTGGATGGCCAGGAGGTGGAACTGACGGCGGATACTCTGGTGATTGCCGACCACGAGAAACCGATCGCGATCGCAGGCGTGATGGGCGGCGAGCATTCCGGGGTCAGTGCCAAAACCCGTGATCTGGTTCTGGAAGCGGCGTACTTCGATCCGATCACGCTGGCCGGAAAAGCCCGCCACTACGGCCTTCATACCGATGCGTCGCACCGCTTCGAGCGGGGCGTTGACTACCAGCTTGCCCGGGACGCAATGGAGCGGGCCACTCGGTTGCTGATGCAGATCGTCGGTGGTGAGCCTGGTGAAATCGTCGAAGTGGCCAGTGAAGAGTATCTGCCAAAGGGGCGTTCCATCGATCTGCGTGAGCAACGACTCGCCGACGTGCTTGGCCTCGCCATTGATCGCACCACGGTCGAGGAGATTCTGACGCGGCTGGGCCTGCGTGTTGAAAAGCTGCTCAAGGATGGCTGGCGGATCAGCGTGCCCAGCTTCCGTCCGGACATCACCATCGAAGAAGACCTGATTGAGGAAGTGGGCCGTATTTACGGCTACAACAACCTGCCGGTGACCGAGCCGACCGGGTCGCTGGGATTGCGCATGCGTGAGGAGGCCACCCGGCCGGTGTCCGCCATTCGCAACTACTTTGTGGCGCACGGTTATCAGGAAGCCATAACGTACAGTTTCGTTGATCCGAAGGTACAGAAGCTGATTGATCCTGAGCGTGACGGCATTGCCCTGGCGAATCCGATCTCGTCCGATCTGTCCGTCATGCGCACCACGCTCTGGAGCGGTCTGTTGAAGACGGTGGCCCACAATCAGAATCGTCAGCAGTCCCGTATCCGTCTCTTTGAAACCGGCCTGAGGTTCGAGCAGGACGGTGAGCAGATCGAGCAGCAGCCGATGCTGGCCGGAGTGGTGGTCGGCAGCCAGTATCCTGAAAACTGGGTAAACGGTCGCAGAACGGCCGATTTCTATGATGTAAAAGGTGAGTTGGAAGGTTTGTTCCGACTGCTGGGGATCGAGATCCAGTTTGTCGCCGCCCAGCATCCGGCGCTGCACCCCGGGCAGACCGCGGAATTGCTGCGCGACGGCGAGCATGTCGGCTGGCTTGGGACCTTGCACCCACAAGTTCAGAAAAATCTGGAACTTAATGGCACGATCCTGGTGTTTGAGCTATTCTTGAATTCGATCGTGACCGGATATGTGCCTAATTTCAAAGATATTTCGAAATTCCCGGAAGTTCGTCGGGATTTGGCTATCATTATCGGGAACGATGTTGCGTTTGCCGATGTTGAGCGTGTGGCCAGAAAACACGCCGGTGAGCGCCTGACAGCGTTGCGTGCGTTCGATGTCTATGAAGGTGAAAGTCTCGGCGAAGGTAATCGAAGCCTGGCATTGAGCCTGTTCTGGCAGGATCCCGAACGCACGATGAACGAAGATGAAGTGCATTCGCTCTTCAACGGGGTCATTGATGCCTTGCAAGAAGAGTTGGGGGCAACACTGAGGAGTTGACAGATGGCGGCTTTGACGAAAGCGGAAATGGCTGAGCGCTTGTACGAGGAGTTGGGCCTGAACAAGCGGGAAGCCAAGGAAATGGTGGAAGCTTTCTTCGATGAAATCAGAGGCGCTCTCAGCCACAACGAGCAGGTGAAATTGTCCGGTTTTGGCAATTTCGACCTTCGGGATAAAAAGCAGCGGCCGGGACGGAACCCGAAAACTGGTGAGGAAATCCCGATCAGTGCACGGCGTGTAGTTACGTTTCGACCAGGGCAGAAACTAAAGCAGAAAGTGGAAGCGTATGCTGGAACCCAGTCATAACAACGAACTCCCGGCGATTCCGGGTAAGCGGTACTTTACCATCGGAGAGGTGGCTGAACTGTGTGCGGTGAAAGCACACGTGCTGCGTTACTGGGAACAGGAGTTTCCGCAGCTGTCGCCGGTCAAGCGTCGTGGCAACCGCCGCTATTACCAGCGGGCGGATGTCATTACCATCCGACAGATCCGCAGCCTGCTCTACGATCAGGGCTATACCATCGGGGGCGCGAAGCAGAAGCTGAGCAGCCACGAGGTAAAAGAGGACACCTCCCAGTACAAGCAGCTGATCCGTCAAATGATCACGGAACTGGAAGAGGTTCTCGACGTTCTTAATGCGCCACTGAAATAGCGGGCGACCGAACTCAAAAAAGGCCGGTACAGTGAGTGTACCGGCCTTTTTCTTGGTGTTGGCGGCGCTCAGGGCTTCTTGCAGGTCCGTATTCCCAGCAGGGAATACGCCGGGCAGTTGCCCACCAGCGCAGTCGCCAGGGGCACAATGCCGATCCAGCCCCAGGGTGTCTGGGGGCCGACAAAGACCAGGGCGATCAGTGCCAGTCCTACCACAATGCGGATCGTCCGATCCACTTTACCCATATTTACGGTCATCACTCAGTCTCCTCTGTGGATGAAAACCCATGAGTCCACTTTAT
>JBPEXU010000432.1:0-26276 GCA_052031225.1 Marinobacter sp.
ACACCCCCGCCCGGGCGCCGCAGACACCGGTAGATATTGTGATGGTGTCGATACTGGTCGGCGTCCCGGTGCTGCTGGCCGCTGTGGGGATCTGGCTGCTGATGGGGGGCGCGCAGCGCGGTCTGCGTCAGGACATTACCGCACTGACCCAGTGGGCTCAGAAAGCCTTTTCCGGAGAGCGCAGCAAGCTGCCTTCGTTCCACTGGGATATGGTGGCCTCGGTGGGCGAGGTGTTGTTCCGGCTGTCCCAGGCGGTCGAAAAACGTCTGGCCAAAGCGGTCGAAACCGCCCGGCCCAAGGCCGCTGCCGCCAAAGCGCCACAGGCTCAGGACGAGCCGCTGTTCCAGGATAAGGACGTGCTGGATATCGACATGCTGGACGGCGATGAGGACGTGCTGGGCTTCGGCAGCGCCGATGGTACGGTATTGGGCGAGGACACCCCGGAGGTGGCCGAAGTCGCCGCACCGCCGGTGACGATTGCGCCCGAAATCTTCCGGGCCTACGACATTCGCGGCATCGTGGGGCAGACCCTGTCTGCCGAGGTGGTGCGGGTGATCGGCCAGGCCATCGGCTCAGAGGCGGTGGATCGGGGCGTTGCGACCCTGTGCATTGGCTACGATGGCCGCCACTCCAGCCCGGAACTGGCGGACGCACTCGCTCAGGGCGTGATGTCGACAGGTTGCAACGTGATCCACATTGGGGCCGTGCCCACGCCGGTGTTGTATTTCGCCACCCATGAGCTGCAGACCGGTTCCGGGGTGATGGTGACCGGCAGTCACAATCCCGCCAACTACAACGGCCTGAAGATCATGCTCGGCGGCGAGACGTTGTCGGGAGAGGCGATCCAGAAACTCCATCAGCGCATCGAGACCGCCGACTTTGCCACCGGCCAGGGCGCCCAGTCGTCCCAGGATGTGCGTCGCGCCTACCTGGACCGGATCGTCGGCGATATTGCCGTTGCCGCCCCCCTGAAAGTGGTGGTGGATGCCGGCAACGGCATTGCCGGTGAGCTGGCCCCCATGCTGATCGAAGAACTGGGATGTGAAGTGATCCCGATGTACTGCGAGGTCGACGGTGATTTCCCCAACCACCACCCCGATCCGGGCAAGCCGGCGAACCTGGCCGATCTCATTGCCCGGGTCCAGTCCGAGGGTGCCGATCTTGGCGTGGCGTTTGACGGTGACGGCGATCGCCTCGGCGTGGTCACCAATTCCGGCAAGATCATCTGGCCCGATCGGCTGCTGATGCTGTTTGCCCGTGACGTGGTGTCCCGCAATCCCGGCGCCGACGTGCTCTACGACGTCAAATGCAGTCGGCGCCTGGCCAGTGTGGTGTCCGAAGCCGGAGGCCGACCGATCATGTGGAAGACCGGCCATTCGCTGATGAAAGCCAAGATGAAGGAAACCGGTGCCCTGCTGGCCGGCGAGATGAGTGGTCACATTTTCTTCGGCGAACGCTGGTACGGTTTTGACGATGGCCTCTATTCGGCCGCCCGGCTGCTGGAAATCCTGGGCATCGAGGACCGCCTGAGCGACGAGGTCTTTGCTGATTTCCCGGAAGACATCAGCACGCCCGAACTCAACATTGAGGTGACCGAAGCCAGCAAGTTCGCGATCATTGACCGGCTTGCCAAGGAAGGTGATTTTGGCGATGGCAGCGTCAGCACGATTGATGGCGTCCGGGTGGATTACGCCGATGGCTGGGGGCTGTGCCGGGCGTCGAACACCACGCCGGTTCTGGTGTTGCGGTTTGAGGCGGAGTCCGAGGAAGCGCTCGGCCGTATTCAGGGTGTCTTCCGTGAACAGCTGCAGAAAGTCGCACCGGACCTGGTGGCGGATTTCTGACCCGAACCGAATTCCGCTTTCTACTGAACTGACTGGAAAGGAACAACATGGCACTGGATCGTGATACAGCTATGCAGGTGGCCCAGGTACTCAGCCGTGGCCTGCCTTATATCCAACGGTTTACCGGCAAGACCGTGGTGATCAAATACGGCGGTAACGCCATGGAGAACGAGGAACTCAAGAGCAGTTTCGCCCGCGACGTGGTGCTGATGAAACTGGTCGGTATCAACCCGATTGTCGTTCACGGCGGCGGGCCCCAGATTGGGGAGTTGCTTGAACGCCTGAACATTCAGTCCAGTTTCGTCAATGGCATGCGGGTGACCGATTCGGAGACCATGGATGTCGTGGAGATGGTGCTCGGTGGCCAGGTCAACAAAGAGATTGTGTCGCTGATCAACGCCCATGGTGGCACCGCAGTGGGTCTGACCGGCAAAGACGCCAATCTGATCCGCGCCCGTAAGCTGGAGGTGGTGAAACGCTCGCCCGAGCTGGAGCGCCCCGAGATCATCGACATCGGCCACGTTGGCGAGGTGGCCTCGGTCAATGTCGACGTGATCGACATGCTGACCCGCAGCAACCTTATTCCGGTGATCGCGCCGATTGGGGTCGGCCCGGACGGGGCCTCCTATAACATCAACGCTGACCTGGTGGCGGGCAAGGTGGCGGAAGCGATGAAGGCCGAAAAACTGATTCTGCTGACCAACGTTTCCGGGCTGAAGAGCAAGGACGGCAAAGTTCTGACCGGTCTGAACGCCCAGCAAGTCAACGACCTGATCGAGGATGGCACCATCTTTGGCGGTATGTTGCCGAAAATTCGCTGTGCCCTGAGCGCGGTTGAGAACGGGGTGCACACCTCCCACATCATCGACGGTCGGGTGGCCCACGCCTGTCTGCTGGAAATCTTCACCGATGAAGGTGTCGGCACTTTGATTTCCCGCACCTGAATCCTGCCCTGAGGAGTTTCCGGATGAAACGCCTGCTGACGCTGCTTATCCTGCTGGCCCTGCTGGGCTTCGCGGTGTTCAAAGGTGCGGTCTGGTGGCTGGCGGACCAGCGCCTGGCCGACGCCCGGCTCGCGCTTGACGACTACGGGGTGCTGGAGCGTGGCAGCATCAGCTCCGGCCTTGACGGCCATCTGGTGCTGACCAACGCCCGCTGGCAGGACTTTCGGCTGACCCCGGCGCTGGAGATCGGCCGGCTGGCGTTCAGCGCCGGCTCGCCGGTGGCCTTGCTCGAAGCCCTGCTCGACCCGTCACGGTTGCCGGCCCAGTGGAGCCTGCAGGTCGAGGGGCTGGGTCTGGTCCTGAACGCCACCCTGTTCCGGAACTGGGTCACCGCCGACGGCCGGAATCCCGACGGTAAGCCGGCGTTGATAGCGCTTTCCTGTGCCCCGGACCCCCGCCAGCAACTCGGGAGTGGGGATCTGATGCGCATGGGCATCACCGGCCTGGCCGGCGAGGCTGCAGTGCGTCAGACCAGTGACGCGCTGGAGGCGGAACTGAGCACCGCCGGGACCGGCAGCGTGGAGGTGATCTGGCCGGGTGCACGCCTGAATCCGCTGTCCTGGGCGCTGACCCGGGAAAGCACCGACGCGCCGATGCGGGTGACCGTGCGAGATGGCGGGCTGATGCGACGAATCGCCGCTTACTGCGCCCGCGAGGCCGGGGTTGAGGCCATGGCCTGGGCACGGCGCGCCACCAGTGCGTTGCAGGATGGCCTGAAGGCCCGGGGCCTGAACGCCAGCGACCAGCTGCTGGCGCTCTATCGCCAGTGGCTGCTGGAGGGCGGCGAGTTGGTGCTGAGCTTGCAGCCGGGCGCGCCCTGGCTCGGGTTGCCGGTTTTGCCGTCGGAGATGCCGGCTCAGGCCCGGACCTGGCCGGTACGCTATAACGGTGCCGAGGTACCCGATGTCTATCTCCAGCAGCGACCGCCAGAGCCGGTCCAGACGCCGGATACCGGTGCCTCGGCAACCGCCGAACAGCCGGGTCTGGAAGGGTGGTATGCTGAACCCCTGGCGTCGGCGGAGCGCTGGCTGGGCCGGCAGATCCGGGTCACCCTGTCGAACGACAACGTGGTGGAAGGCCGGCTGGTGACGGTCGGTGATCGCGAGCTGGAGGTGGCGCGCCTGGTTGGCGGTGGTGAGGTGGTCTATCCGATTTTGTTGCGGGCGGTCACCCGGTTCGAAGTGTGGCGGCGCGGTCGGGCCCAATGATTGGCGCCGGCCTGAGAGGTAATCATGACACAGTCGGTGGATAAGCCCGGTCGAGTCCCAGGACTCCGGGACATGCTGGCGGCGTTGATCGCATCGCCGTCCATCAGCAGCGCGTCGCCGGAGTGGGATCACAGCAACGAAGCGGTGGTGCGTATCCTCGCCGAGTGGCTGGATACCCTCGGCTTTGACGTGGAGATGCTGCCGGTGCCGGGTATGCCCGGCAAGTACAACCTGATCGCAACGCTGGGACAGGGGCCGGGAGGCTTGGTGTTGTCCGGCCACACCGACACCGTTCCGTTTGACGACCAGCGCTGGCACAGTGACCCGTTTACCCTCACCGAGCGCGACGATCGCTGGTATGGCCTCGGCACCTGCGACATGAAAGGCTTTTTCCCGCTCGCCATTGAGGCGGCGCGGGCCTACGTCGATCGCCCGCTGAAACAGCCGCTGATCATTCTGGCGACGGCCGATGAGGAAAGCTCCATGAACGGTGCCCGAGCCCTGGCGGAAGCGGGTAAACCGGTCGCGCGCTACGCGGTGATCGGTGAGCCGACGGGGCTGCGCCCGGTGCGTATGCACAAAGGCATTATGATGGAGCGGCTGAGATTCGCCGGCCAGTCCGGGCACTCGTCCAATCCGGCGCTGGGGCGAAATGCCCTGGAGGGTATGCACGAGGCCCTTGGCGAGTTGTTGGCGCTGCGCCAGCAATGGCAGCAGCGCTATCAGAACCCCAATTTCGAGGTTCAGGTGCCGACCCTGAACCTGGGGTGCATCCACGGCGGCGACAACCCGAACCGGATCTGTGCCCAGTGTGAACTGCACTTCGACCTCCGGCCGTTGCCGGGGATGAACATGGAAACCTTGCGCCAGGCCATTCTCGACCAGGTTCGGCCGGTCGCCGAGCGCCGAGCGCTGGCGTTGGAGTTTGAACCACTGTTCGATGGTGTGCCGCCGTTCGAGACCCCCGCCGATGCCGAGTTGGTCCGGGTCTGTGAGCGGCTGACCGGGCACAGTGCCCAGGCCGTGGCGTTCGCGACCGAGGCGCCCTGGTTGCAGAAACTGGGCCTGGAAACCCTGGTTCTGGGCCCCGGCTCGATTGACCAGGCGCACCAGCCGGACGAGTATCTGGAACTGTCGCAGTTGGAACCGACGGTTCGAATCCTGCGAGGACTGATTGAGGAGTTTTGTTTGTGAGGGAGATGCGGACTTGACATCGAACGACTGGCTGCACGGCTTCCGCCATTCCTCCCCTTACATCAACGCCCACCGCGGTCGTACCGTGGTGCTGACGTTGCCGGGCGACGCCATCGAGCATGGCAACTTCATCAACATCATCCACGACATCGCTCTGCTCAGCAGCCTTGGCGTGCGTCTGGTGGTGGCCTTCGGTGCCCGGCCTCAGATCCAGGCCCGGCTTGACGCCGCCGGTCTGACATCGTCCTTTTCCCGCGGCCTGAGAATCACGCCCGAGGAGCACCTGCCGCTGGTGATGGAAGCGATTGGTGGCCTGCGGGCGCATCTAGAGAGCCAGCTCTCCATGGGGCTGGTGAACTCCCCCATGCACAATGCCCGTATCCGGGTCAGCAGTGGCAACTACGTCGCTGCCAAGCCGGTCGGTGTGCTGGACGGCACGGATTACGGCTACACCGGACGGGTGCGCCGGGTGGATGTGTCAGGCATCGAGACGCTGCTTGAGCATGGCCACATCGTGTTGTTGCCGCCAATGGGCTACTCGCCAACCGGGGATGCCTTCAATCTGTCCTACGAAGACGTCGGCAGCCAGGTTGCCGCGGCGTTGCAGGCGGAGAAACTGATCGTCTTCATCGACGGGCGTGGTTTGCTGGATGCGGACGGTTCGCTGATCCGTGAACTGTCGGCGCGCCAGGCTTCGGAACGGCTGGCCAGCGGCAGTGTCTCCGGCCACGATGCGGCGCTGCTGAAGGCCGCCAGCGACGCCTGTGTCAAAGGGGTTCGGCGGGCTCACATCATCAGCTACATCGACGATGGCGCCCTGCTTGAGGAACTGTTCACCCGGGATGGTTCCGGTACCCTGGTCAGCGGAGATACTTACGAGCAGCTCCGGCCGGCCAAGGTTGAAGACATCGGCGGCATCCTCGGCCTTATTCAGCCGCTGGAGGAAGAGGGCGTGCTGGTGCGGCGGTCGCGGGAGATGCTGGAAACGGAAATCGACCGCTTTGTGGTCGCGGAGCGGGATGGCACCATCGTCGGCTGTGCCGCCCTGTACCATTTTCCGGACGAGCGTGCCGGTGAACTGTCCTGTTTTGCGGTGGATCCCGCCTACCGCCGGGCGGGCCGGGGTGACGAGCTGCTCGCCATGATCGAAAAGCTGGCACGCGGGCAGGGTATTGAGAAGCTGTTCGTGCTGACCACGCAGACCGAGCACTGGTTCCGGGAACGGGGTTTTTTGCCCTCCGACGTCGGCTCTCTACCCGGGCCGAAGCTGGCAACCTACAACAGTCGGCGCAAATCAAAGGTGTTCGTCAAACCGTTGTGACAGCTCGCGGAGCGCGCGCAAGCGCGGCTCCGGCGCCAACGCCCCCAGCGCCGCCACGGCGGCATAGAAGTTCTGGAAGTCGTAGTCTTGCTCCCTGAGCAATTGCCGGAACCCCGGAACCCACTGGTTGTACTGCTGGAACAGCGCCAGGTGGGCGTTGTTCAGCGTTACCGGCGGCGGTCCGAAGGGGCCGGGTTCGGCCCAGTCGGCGGACAGCTCGGCGTAGCGGGCGGCCAGGTCGGCCAGAATCCGGTGCTTGCGGGCCCGTCGCTCCGCCACGGTGAGCGCGTCCGAGGCCTGATACAGCGCCCGCAGTGACGCCGATGCCTGGGCAACCAGGGCGGCGGTCTGGCGGCGCTGCGTCTGGCGGGCCAGCGCCGCCGGGAAGCGTTCGGGCCGGCCCTGATGTTCCAGCCAGAGCCGCAATCCTTCCAGCTCAACGGCGGTGGCGAAACTTTCGTTAAACGCGGTGTCGTTATCAACGTAAACCACCCGGTGCGCCAGTTCGTGGAACATCAGCGCGACCATGCGGCTGTCGTCCAGTGCGGTAAAGCCGGTGTGCAGGGGGTCGTCGAACCAGCCCAGGGTGGAGTAGGCGGTGACGCCGCCCAGCAAGGTATCGTAGCCCTCGGCCCGGAGTCTGGCCTGTTGCGCTCGCGCCGCGTCGAGATCGAAGTAGCCGCGGTAGGCCTGGCAGCCAAGTACCGGATAGCACCAGTGGTGTGGGGTCAGTGAAAACTCGGGGGCCGCCATCAAATTGACCAGAACCCAGGGCCGCTCCAGCGCTACGTAGGTGGAAAACGCATCCTCGACCGGCAGGGCCAGCCGTGCCCGGGCGAACTCCCGGGCCTCGACGGCGAGCCGCAGCTTGGCTTTCAGGGCCGGGTCGGTGTCGGGCCGGTCGAGCAGGGTGGGCACCGGTTCGGCGCGCATCATCAGGTCGAGGTGGCCGGAAACCGCTTGGGTGTAGTAGCCAATGGTCGTACACCCGGATAACCCTGCAATCAGTAGCGAAACCAGATAGATGCGACTAAGCTGTTTCATGGGCCAGGATGTTATACTGAGGCTGGTTGCGTGTGGGAATCCGGACGTCTCGACACCATAGTATAGGTGAGCGATCGAGATGACACGCAGGTTCCCGGAATCACAGGTGGTTGTCGCCGCCGAGTCAGGGACGTGACCCGGTCTCGGGGATGCAGCTCCGACGCGGTCGTGGTGCGAGAAATCAGGTAGTTCATGGAATCGAGAGAACGTCGTGGCAGTCCCCGCCAACCCATCAAACTGGCGGCCCAGATCGATCTGGGCACCGGTGAAACCTGGCCGTGCCAGATTGCCGATTTCTGCGCCGAAGGGCTGTTTATCCGGTACTCGCGCGATACCTCCCGTAAACTCGATGAGTCGTTTGACCGACAGGGTCGGACCGAGTTTGTGGTGCGCTTCCGAAGTCCGGATGGTCTCAGCCGGCACGAGCTGAACGTGAGTGTCGTGCGCCGGATCGAAGGCGCCATGGGCGTTCATTTTACCCGCCCCAACATCGAAGCGGTGGACGCCATGCTGCAGCAGTGCGGCGCATCGCGTCACCAGCAGGATCGGTCCAGCCTCCGGGCGCCCAATGACCGCACCCAGTTCGTTCTGCATCAGGCCTCCCGCGCCGTTATCCAGTTCATCGAGCCGTTGATGGACACCTGCTGTGCGCGCATGATCGAAGGGCTCAAGAGTGCTGCCCAGAAGGCGGTCAACGATCAGATGGCCAACGAGCTGATGGACGCCTCGGGCCAGATCCAGGCCCGTCAACGGGTCATCTGGCACCACATGGCCCGCAGTCTCGAATCTCCGCTCAAGCCTTCGCCCAAAGGCTTTCCCGGTTCCGAACTGTCCGTCGTCGACAAGGGCGAGTTCGAGGACTGGCTGACCATCCGGGTGATGGTGACCAAAGCCGATACCCTGTACCGGGGCGACCTGTTGCAGCTCAAGCTGCGGCTGGACAAACTGGGCATTGCCAATGCCACCGGCCACCACAACCCGCTTGGGCCGTCGCTGGTGTGTGAGGCGTTCCACGCTGGACTCAGCCAGCTCAAACTCTCGCGCGAGGTGGAAAAGGTCTGTCTCAAAGCGTTTGAGCAGAGCGTGCTGCAACAGCTGGGACCGCTCTATCAGGAGCTCAACAGCATTCTGATTCGGCACGGTATCCTGCCAGACCTTGATCTGACCAAATACCTGAGCGAGAAACCCCCGAAATCCACCGGGGCGCACACGAGCCAGACGCCGCCAAAGAAAGCCGCCGAGAACACGGCCGAACCTACCGCCGGAAAAACCGCGGCCAGTGCTACGACGGTGCCGCCCCGAGCTTCCGACCCTGGGGCTAAGCCGGAGTCCGCCGCGCCCCGTCCCCGACTGGGCGGCAGTCGCATCGGCCAGGAATTCCGGGGTTACGCTCAGGCAGCGCAAACGGCCTTCGCCACCGTCCGCAACCTGATTTCGACACTCAGCGCTAGCCGGGCGGCGCGCGGTGAGCCGGAGCCGGCGCCCTTCCCCCCCAACGCACGACCACTGTCGACCGGTGAGTTCCAGCGGGAACTCCAGCAGTTGCAGGTGCAGGCCGCGGATGCCAGTGCCATCGAGTTGCCGCTGAAAGAGCGCGTTGTCGAGCGGGTGCGCGAGAGCGGCGAACACCGCCTGGACGAGGAGCAGCAGGAAACCCTGGATGTGGTGGACCGTTTCTTCAAAAGCGTGGTGGAAAGTCCCAAGCTGAGTCAGTACGCGCAAGAGCGGATTCGCCAGCTGGAGGTGCCGGTACTCAAAGTGGTGATGCGGGATCCGGCGTTTTTTGACGATCACGAAAGTCCGGTGCGCGGGGTCATGAACCGGCTGGCCCAGCTGGGCGTGAAGGGCGGGCGCATCAATCCGGTGGTGCAGCGTCGGGTCGATGAGTTGATTCAGCGGATTGCCACCGAGTTCGAACAGGACACCGGCGTCTTCGATCAGACCGTACAGGAGCTGGATACCCTGATCGACCGGCAGAATCTGGTGTACCGGCGTAATGTCGAGCGGGTCACCGCGGCCGCCGAAGGCGCCCAGAAAGTGGCCGAGTCCAAAAAGGCGGTCGCCGAGGTGCTGGACCAGCGCCTGTCGGGGCGCCAGGTGCCGAAGGCCCTGCTCAGCCTGCTGGATGGCGGTTGGCGCGATCTGCTGTCGCTGACCTGGATTCGACAGGGCCCGGACAGTCAGCTCTGGCAGGATTATCTGGCGGTGGTCGACTCCTTACTGACGTTTGCCGACGATCCTTCCAGCAGCATTAACCTGCCGGAGCTGCTAAGGGTCATTCAGGACGGGCTGGCCTCGATTTCCAGCAACCATATGCCGTCGTCTCAAATTCGGGACGAACTCAAACAGTTTCTGGTACGCGCGCCGGACCGGCCACCGGAAATGGTCGAAGTACCGCCCGCTCAACCGCCGGAGGACAAGCAAAAAGCGCTTTCGGAGCGCGAGCAGCGCAGCCTTCAGCGCTGGATCAACCGGGCGCAGCAGTTGCGCACCGGCGATTGGCTGCGGGATCAGGAAAACCCGGACGAACCCCAGTACATCCGTCTGGTCTGGATTGCCCGGGGCTTCAGTCGCTTCGTGTTCGTCAATCACCAGGGCATGCGGGTCGTGGAGCTTGAGCTGGAGGCGCTGGCCCGGCAGATGCGCAAAGGCATCATCGTGCCCGACAGCCAGTACGAACGGCCGCTGGTGGACGAGAGCATTGACCGGATGGTGCGCAACGTCTACGACCAGTTGTCCTGGGCCTCCACCCACGACGAGCTGACCGGCCTGCTGGGGCGTCGTGAGTTTGAGCGGATGCTCGACCAGCAACTGGCGCGGCGGGAGGATGAGCGGGCGCTGGTGCGTCTGGATCTGCGCGGGTTCCGGATTCTCAACGACACCGCCGGCTACCAGGCCGGCGACGACACCCTGAAGCAGGTGGCCGATATTCTGCGCACCCACGTCGGTGATGGCATGCCGGTGGCGCGCCTGGCGGGCAACGAGTTTGCCATGCTGGTGCCCGCGGAGCAGGCGATGGTGGCAGCCGCGGATCTGATCCGGGCGATTGAGCAGGCGCCGTTCGAGTTTGACGGTCACCGCTATCCGTTGTCGGCCAGCGCCGCTGTTGTCCCGGCGTTGCCGGCGTTGGTGAACGCCGAGCGCTGGTTGCGGGCGTCCGAACAGGCGCTGGCCACGGCCAAGAAACAGGGCCATGGCAAGGCGGTGGAATACACTCTGGATGCCGACGACCAGGCCCGCCAGGAGCAGATCGCGGCCAAGGTCGCCAGCCTCAGTGAACTGAACGAAGAGCGCATGATGCTGCGCTGTCAGAAGATCATCCCGCTGCACCCGCAGACCCGGATGTCAGCCCAGTACGAAATACTGATCAGCATGTATGACGATGCCGGAAATCTCATCACCGGCCGCGATTTCGTGCGCATGGCGGAGCGCTACGACCGGATGCAGGCGGTCGATCGCTGGGTCGTCGGCCACATGCTGGACTGGTTGCGGGACAAGGCTCCGGACCCCCGGCACCTTGGCGGTGTCTGCATCAATTTGTCCGGCTACAGCCTGAACGACCAGTCATTGCTCGAGTTCATCTACGAAAAGCTGAGCGAGAAGGACGCGCCGATCGAACGGTTGTGGTTCGAGCTGACCGAGGCGTCCGCCATCGCCGATGTTCAGGGCATTGCCGACTTCATCCTGGAGATGAAGGAGCTGGGCTGCCGGTTCTGTCTCGGCAACTTCGGCAGCGGCCCCAGTTCCTACCAGTTCATGCGCTCGCTGCCGGTGGACCTGATCAAGATCGACAGCGCCTTCACCAGCCAGCTCACCACCAGCGAGACCGACCGCGCCATGGTCCGGTCGATGGTGGAGATGGCGCACTACATGAAACGGGAAGTCATCGCCTCGCAGGTTGAATCCCGAGAGGTTCTGGATATGCTGAGGCAGATGGGCGTCGACTACGCCCAGGGCTTCGTGGTGGAGAAACCGCGCTCGCTCGACAGTCTCCTCTGATCCCGGAATCCGCCTTGTCATGTCCAAGCGTCACCCGATCATAGCCGTCACCGGTTCCAGTGGGGCCGGCACCACCACCACCGGCCAGATCTTTCGCCGTATGTTCGACAGCGAGGGCTGGCGCGCCGCGATGGTCAGCGGCGACAGTTTTCACCGCTACAATCGGGAGCAGATGGCGCGCCTGGCCGCCAAGGGCCAGTTTGGTGAACGCAACCATTTCGCCCTGGCCGCCAACCACATCGACCGGCTTGAAGCGCTGTTCTACGACTACGCCCACACCGGCAACGGCCGGGCACGGCAATACGTGCACGATGAGGACCGGGCGCTGATCGCCCAGGGCCACAAACCCGGCACCTTCACACCCTGGGCACCCTTGCCGGCGGACACCGACCTGCTGTTCTACGAAGGTTTGCACGGCGGGGTGGTGACCGAGACCGTCAACATCGCCCAGTACGTGGATCTGCTGATCGGTGTGGTGCCCATCGTCAATCTGGAGTGGATCCAGAAAATTCACCGCGATACCCACCAGCGTGGGTACAGCCAGGAAGCGGTGGTGCAGACGATCATCAACCGGATGGACGACTACGTGCACGACATCGTGCCGCAGTTCTCCCACACCCACATAAATTTTCAGCGGGTGCCGCTGGTGGACACCTCCAACCCGTTTGTTGTCCGTGAGGTGCCCAGCGAAGACGAAAGCATGGTGGTGATCCGGTTCCGGGACCCGTCGGAGGTGGACTTCCCCTACCTGTTACAGGTCTTGCCAGGCAGTCACCTGTCCCGGCACGACACCCTGGTGATTCCCGGCCCCAAGCTGGGCCTGGCGATGGACCTGATCGTCCGGCCCATGGTGCAGGCGCTGATGGCCCGTCGTTCCTTCGCCTGAGCGCTCAGGCGGTGAGTCGACCGTCCCGGTAGTCCCTGAGTGCCTGCTCGATTTCGGCCTGGGTGTTCATGACAAACGGCCCGTACTGAACCACCGGCTCGCCAATTGGCCGACCGGCGATCAGCAGCACCCTGGCGCCATCCGGGCCGGCCTGTAGACGGATTTCATCGCCGGCGCCGAGCAGGTGTGCGGCGGACACGGCCAGGGGTTGCGACGCCTCCGGTGTCCGCAGCCGAACTTGGCCCTCGTAGGGGTACAGCAGCGCGTTCAGCCCGGCATCGAGGGGCAGCGTTAGCGCCGCCTCGGGGGCCAGCTGCAGATCGGCGTAGACCGGTGCGGTGGTTCCGCCGGTGACCGCGCCGGTTCGGACCGCGCCATCGATCATCAGGGTGCCGGCGATCAGTTTGACCCGGTAACCCACACCCTCGACTTGGGGAATGTCGTTCGGCTGGATGTCCCGATAGCCCGCGGGCGTCATTTTTTCCGCCGCCGGCAGGTTGAGCCAAAGCTGAAAGCCGCGCATGCGGCCCGATTCCTGCTGCGGCATTTCCGAGTGCACGATGCCCCGGCCGGCGGTCATCCATTGCACACCGCCGCTTTGCAGGTGGCCCCGGTTGCCCAGATGGTCCTCGTGCAGCATGTGGCCGTCGATCATGTAGGTGACGGTTTCAAAACCCCGGTGCGGATGGGCCGGAAAGCCGGCGATGTAATCCTGGGGCTGGTCGGAGCCAAACTCATCCAGCATCAGGAACGGGTCCATCCGCAGGCTTTGGCGCTGGCCCAGCGAGCGTTTGATCCGGACGCCGGCGCCGTCGGCGGTTTCCAGTGCGGGGATGGTTTGGGTCAGGGTGCGCAGGGTCATCTCGTTCTCCGGGCGATGCATGGAACGATTAGTAGACCGGACCGGCGGCGAAGATGAAAACGCAGAATTCTGGCGGGGCAGATCAAAAAAACTGAACAAGAGGCGGCAGGTTCCCCTGCCGCCCGGGGAGGCTTATTCGACGTTGCGGGAGTAGAAGATTTCCAGCATCTCGCGGCGCAGCCGGTCCTCAATGGATTTGGCCTGCACCGGATCGATCTCCGAGGCGTTCACGCCAAACACGTAGTTGTCCAGATTGAACTCCTTGAGCATCATCTTGGTGTGGAACAGGTTCTCCTGATACACGTTCACGTCGATCATCTGATACGCGTTCTGAGTGTCTTCGCTCAGGTAGTTCTGAATCGAGTTGATATCGTGGTCGATGTAATGCTTGGTGCCGTCGACATCGCGGGTAAAGCCCCGGACCCGGTAGTCCACCGTGACCACATCGGAGTCGAAGCTGTGGATCAGGTAGTTCAGCGCTTTGAGCGGAGAAATCAGGCCACAGGTGGACACGTCGATATCGGCCCGGAAGGTGCTCACGCCGTCGTGGGGGTGGCTCTCCGGATAGGTGTGTACGGTCACGTGGCTCTTGTCCAGGTGCGCGACGATGGCGTCCGGCAGCGGGCCGGGGGATTCTTCGTTGTCGGTGTCGCTGCTGGAGACCTCATGCTCGGCGATCAGCATGGTCACCGACGCGCCGTGCGGGTCGTAATCCTGGCGGGCGATGTTCAGGATGTTGGCGCCGATGATCTTGACCACGTCGGTCAGGATCTGGGTCAGACGCTCGGCGTTGTACATCTCGTCGATGTATTCGATGTAGGCCTTGCGCTGTGCTTCTGTCTGCGCGTAACAGATGTCGTAGATGTTAAAGCTCAGGGATTTGGTCAGGTTGTTGAAACCGTGTAGCTGGAGTTTGGTTTCCATGTTCAGCCCCTCCGGAAACGGAAGAATGAATGACTGCAGGGCGACTCGAAGACGCCCCGCCGAGGCCGCCACCGACTACTGACCAGGTTGTACACCTTTTGCGCAGACCGGCGGAGAAGGGTGCGTATTATGCACACCGTTCGGGGACTTGAATAGTATTTGCACGGACATTTTCCTTTCCGGTTGGGTGCCGCCGTAATGGCCGGCTGTCCGGGCTTAGTCCGCCTCCCGAATCTCGTAACTGTGACTGATATCGACGCCGGCTTTTTCCAGCATGATCGAGGCCGAACAGTATTTCTCTGCAGACAGGCTCACCGCCCGTTTGACCTGGTTTTCCTTCAGGCCCCGGCCGGTCACCACAAAATGCAGGTGGATGCGGGTGAACACCGCCGGTACCGCATCGGCCCGCTCCGCCTCCAGCTCGGCGTGGCAGGCGGTGACATCCTGACGGCTTTTTTTCAGGATACTCATCACGTCGAACGACGAGCAGCCGCCAAGCCCCATCAACAGCATTTCCATGGGCCGCGGGCCGAGGTTCTCGCCACCGTGATCCGGCGGGCCGTCCATCTGAACGCTGTGGCCACTGCCGCTGGTGGCTTTGAAACTGGCGTTGCCCGTCCAGTCGATGGTTGCTTTCATCGGCGCAAGTCTCCCTGTGAAAAGGCGTGTTAACAATGAGGCAGGATGCTAGCACAGACGCCCGCGGGTCACAGCCGCCGGATCTGTCTCCGGACCGGTCATGTTGACGGTTTGCGGTTGCCCGTCACCGGCCTTCTTGCTATAAGTTGCTCTGTTTTTGAAGAAAATTTAACGAACCCGCAAGGAAAGCCGGGTGAATAACAAACATCGGGACCCGCCAGTATTGAGGAGGCATGACTCGCACTATGGCCACTATCGTCAAGCCGGTTGAGCAAAAGACCAAGCATTTGGACTATTTCCTGTCGCAGTGTCACCGCCGGCGCTACCCCGCCAAGAGCACCATCATCTATGCCGGCGACAAAAGCGATTCCCTGTTTTACATCGTCAAGGGTTCCGTCACCGTCATCATCGAGGATGACGACGGTCGGGAAATGATCATGGCCTATCTGAATGCCGGGGATTTCTTCGGCGAGATGGGCCTGTTCGACAACATGGACTCCCGCAGCGCCTGGGTCAAAGCCAAGAGTGAGTGTGAGGTCGCGGAGATCAGCTACACCAAGTTCCGGGAAATCGCCCAGCAGGACCCGAGGGTGCTGTACTTCATCGGCGAGCAGATGGCGTCCCGGCTGCGCCAGACCACCCGTAAGGTGGGCGACCTGGCCTTCCTCGATGTCACCGGTCGGGTGGCGCGTACCTTGCTCGATCTGTGTAAAGAACCGGATGCCATGACCCATCCGGACGGCATGCAGATCAAGATCACTCGGCAGGAAATCGGCCGTATTGTCGGCTGCTCCCGGGAGATGGTTGGCCGGGTGCTGAAAACCCTGGAAGACCAGGGCCTGGTTCGGGTCAAAGGCAAAACCATGGTGGTGTACGGTACCCGCTGACCGGCCACTGTCCGAGAAGGCCGCTTATGCGGCCTTTTTTGTGCCTGCCCGCGAGTGTCGATGCGCGAACTCCGCCAGTTGTTGTGCCAGCCACTCGGGGTGGGTCAGTTGCAGCCAGTGGTGAGCGTCGATCTCGATGCGCTCCAGTTTTCCGGTCCAGCGAACCTGGTCATCGAATAGCTGAGCCCTGACATAGCGATCGCGGGTCGGGATTATCAGCTGAACCGGGCAGCGGGCGACCCGCGTCCGGGGTCGCCACAGGCGGGGCAGAAAGTTGGCCCGGTACAGCTTGACGCCGTAGCGGCCGTCCGCCTGTTGAAACGGGCTCACGTCCACACCCTCGACACCGTCCCTGGCCAGCCAGTCCGGCCAGCGCCGATCCAGGCCGCTGTGCCAAAGTCGTTCTGCCAATCCCGGCAGTTGAAACAGGAACACATACCAGGAACTGGCCAGCTGGCGCGCCACCCGGATGGCGCCCCCATGCCGGAAATCCAGGCTGTGATCACGAAGCCAGAACGCCACGTGGTCGATACACGGGCCAGAGATTGACGTGAAACTGAGAATGCGCGTTTGCAGGGCACCGGCGGCTCCAACCGCCTCCCAGCTCTGGATGGAGCCCCAATCGTGGGCCGCCAGATGAAAATGGCGGCCTGGGATCACCGTGTCGGTCACCGCCTTGAGGTCATTGGCGAGTGTGCTCAGGCGGTAGTCGGCTGTGCGGGCAGGCTTGTCCGAGCGCCCGGCCCCGCGCACATCGTATCGAATCAGGTAGAAATGGTCGCGCAGGTGGGGAACCAACCGATCCCAAACCCGGAGGTCGTCGGGATAGCCGTGTACCAGAACCAGGGCCGGTGCCTGGGGGTTGCCCTCGGCGACGGCGTACAGGCGCAGATCGCCGCTGGCGACCCAGTGTTCGTGCTGTTGAGTCATTGCGATACCCGTGCAGTTTGACTCCATCAGGGTAGTGAAAGCCCCGGAAAGAGGCAGGGGCCGAAGGGGCCAGATCCGAGGCAGGCTGGTCAGTCGACGATGGCGACGGACTTGATCTGCAGCCATACCGGCTGGCCAGGCTCAAGAGCCAGATGGTGCACGGCCCGGCTGGTCAGTCGGGCCAGAAACGGGGTCCGGCCCACCATCAGACGCACCAGCGCGGTCCCCGGTCGGCCCCCGGTATGGATGGCGTCCACGGTGGCCGGCAGCAGATTCTGGATGCTCTGATCCCGCTGCTCGGTCAGTGCCACGCTGACATCCCGGGCCAGAACCTGGAGCCGAACCCGCTGGCCGACGTTCAGTGGCGCGTCCGCTGGCAGCCACAGCTGGCCGCCCGGAAACTCGGCCTGGCACAAATGCCACGGTTGGTCGAGCGCGGTCACCCGGGCATCCAGAATGACCCCGGCATCCTCGCCCAGGCTCAAAGGCTGATCCGTGCGCGCGAGCGTCTCCTGGAGTGGGCCTTCGGCCACCACCCGGCCCCGGTCGAGCATCACGATGTGATCGGCCAGTCGAGCCACTTCGGCGGTGGCGTGGGACACGTAGAGGATCGGAAGGGCGAGGGTGTCCCGGAGCCGCTCCAGATAGGGCAGGATGTCCTGCTTGCTGCGCTGATCCAGGGCCGATAGGGGCTCGTCCATCAGCAGCAGGCGTGGGCTGGTCAGCAGCGCCCGGGCGATGGCGACGCGCTGGCGTTCGCCCCCGGACAGCCGGTCGGGGCGGCGGTCCAGATGGGGTGCCAGGCCCAGCCAGTCCACCGCGTCGTCAAAGTGAATCCGGCGCTCGGCGGCCGGAATCCGTCGATAACCGAAGTCCAGGTTGCCGCGTACCGACAGGTGTGGAAACAACCGGGTGTCCTGAAATACATACGCCAGTGGCCGCCGGTGCACGGGCCGGAAGGTGCGGTCGTCCTGCCAGGTTTCGCCGGCCACGATCATGCGCCCTGGCGCGCGCTGCAACCCCGCCATGCAGCGCAGCAACGTGGTTTTGCCGCAGCCGGAGTGACCAAACAGCGCGGTCACGCCCTGGCCAGGCAAGGTCAGGTCGACGTCGAGCTCAAAGCCGGGAAAGCGGCAGCGGAATCGGGCCTCGATGCCGGTCATCGGATCACTCCGGTTCGGGGTTTGCCGTTCAGTGCGTACAGGCTGAGCAGAACCACGAAGGCGAAGCCAACGAGGCCGGCCGACAGCCAATGGGCCTCGGCGTATTCCAGCGCTTCGACGTGATCGTAAATGGCCACCGACAGCACCCGCGTCTCGCCCGGAATGCTGCCGCCAATCATCAGGATGACGCCAAATTCGCCGATGGTGTGGGCGAAGGTCAGCACCGCGGCGCTGAGGAAGCCATTGCGGGCCAGCGGCACCGCCACGAAGAGAAAACGCTGCCAGGGCGTGGCCCGCAGCGTGGCGGCAACCTCCAGAACACCGTCGCCCACTGCGGAAAAGGCGTTCTGCAGCGGCTGCACGGTAAACGGCAGTGAGTAGATCACGGACGCCAGCACCAATCCCTCGAAGGTGAACGGCAGCAGCCCCAGCCCGAGGGCCTGGGTCAGCTCACCGACCCAGCCGTTGGGGCCCAGCAGCAGCAACAGATAGAACCCCAGCACGGTCGGTGGCAAGACCAGCGGTAAAGCCACCACCGCAGCGACCGGTTGCCGCAGCCAGTGCCGGGAACGGGCCAGCCACCAGGCCAGGGGCGTGCCCAGGATCAGCAGCAGGACGGTGGTGGTGGTGGCCAGTTTCAGGGTCAGCCAGATGGGGTCCCAGTAGGTTTCGATCATGGATTAGTCGGGAACGCTGTAACCAAACCGCTCAATGATGGCGGTGGCCTGGTCGTTTCGCAAGAATCTCAGCCAGGCGTGGGCGGCGGGATTGTCCTGGCCCCGGGCCAGCAGTACGGCCTGCTGGGTGATGGGCTGGTACAGCGACTGCGGCACCAGCCAGGTGCTGCCGCTTTTATCGGGCCACACCTGGAGTTGCGACAGCGCGACAAAGCCCGCCTGGGCGTTGCCGCTGGCCACGAACTGGAAGGCTTGGGCGACGGATTCTCCCCGCACCAGTTTCGGCTTGAGCGGATCCCACAGCGCCAGGCCAGACAAGGCTTGTTGGGCCGCCAGACCGTAGGGGGCGGTCTTGGGGTTGGCGATGGCCAGACGCTCGAATGGCGCCTCGGCCAGGTAGCGTTCCGGCTCGTTCAGGGCCTCCGGTTGCGGGCTCCAGAGTGCCAGCCGGCCCTGGGCGTAGCTGAGCCGGGTGCCGCTGACCGCCAGGCCCTTGTCCTCCAGCAGTGCTGGCCGGTGGGCATCGGCGGCCATAAAGAGGTCGTAGGGGGCGCCGTGGATGATCTGGGCGTAGAGCTTGCCGGTGGAGCCATAGCTGGCGGTCACCGAGTGTCCGGTGCTGGCCTCAAAACGCCGGATCAGCTCGCGGCAGGCGTCGGCAAAATTGGCGGCGACACCGATGCGCACGGTGTCGGCGCCGGCGGGGGAAAACGGACCGGTGAGCAGTACGATAAGCAGGCCAAGGCTGGGCAACCAGCGGGTGGGCATCGGCGAAACCTTCTGTGTTGCGCAGTTGCTGTCGGGACTAACCGGTGGCGGCGACGGCCGGCTGCCTGGCAGTGGTGCTCAGGCACAGGCTCTGCAGGTACTGCCATACCTCGTTCCGGTTGGTTTCGTTCAGCATCTCATGGCGGCCGCCATCAAACAAACGCAGGGTGACGGTTTCGATGCCGGCGTCCCGGATGGTCTGGAAGTGCCGTCGCACGCCAGTGCCCATTTCCCCGACCGGGTCATCGGTGCCGGCAAACAGATGCACTGGCAGATCCTTGCGCCACAGATGCGGATCGATGGACAGCATACCACCAATGAAATCCTGCCACAGACCCAGACTGCAATCGAAACCGCACAGGGGGTCGGCCAGGTATTGATCCACCTGGCCGGTATCGCGACTGAGCCAGTCGCAGGTGGTGCGGTTGGGCCGGAACTGGCGGTTGAATTTGCCGAACGTCAGCCGGGTCATCAGCGGGCTGCGGTGGCGCCGGCCACGCACCTGCGCCAGGACACCAACCAGCAGGCGCGAGAGGATCAGTTCGGGGCGATGGATACGGTTGGTGGCGCTGAGGATGAGGCTGTCGATGTCGTCGCCGTGGCGCTGCGCGAACGCCTGGGCAATAAAAGAACCCATGCTGTGGCCAAAGAGATGAACCGGCAGGCCCGGGAAGTGCTCCCGGGTGGCAGACACGACCCTATGCAGATCACCGACCACACTGGCCCAGCCCTGCCGGTCGCCGTAATGGCCCAGCCGGTCGGGGGCGATACCGGCGCCATGGCCGCGATGGTCGAAGGTGACCACCGCCAAGCCCTGGCCGGCGAGCCAGCGGGCCAGTTCCCGATAGCGACCGCTGTGTTCCGCCATGCCGTGGGAGATGACCAGTACCCCTTGTGGCTGATCCGGCCAGCAAAACTGGAGCCGGGTGGGGTGTCCGTCAGGGGCGGTGAGGGTCAGTGGTTGTGTGTTCATGGCGTAAACCGGGTTCCTGTGTGGCCGGGCGTTGCCACTCCGGCGGTTTCCATAGGTGTCTGAGCCGAGACCATAATCCGCCGGGGCGGGACATGTCGCGGAACAAGTCCACGTATTCGTGTGTCCACAACACAAACACGTTGTTGGAGGGGACAGGACGGGTGATGCCGTACTCCGGTGGGTTTTGGGTGTCCTCATCCACAAAGGTGCCAAACAGCCGATCCCAGACAATCAGGATGCCGCCGTAGTTGCGGTCGATGTAACCCGGATTCCGGCCGTGATGCACCCGGTGATGGCTTGGGGTGTTGAACAGCGCTTCGATCCAGCCCGGCAGCCGGCCGATCAGGGTGGTGTGAATGAAAAACTGGTAGACCAGCGACAGTGCGTAGGCGACACCGATCCAGACCGGGTTCAGGCCCAGCAGCGCCAGCGGCAGGTAGAACGCCCAGTTGCCATTGAAGATGTTGGTGGCGTTTTGGCGCATGGCGGTGGAAAAGTTCATGCGCTCGGAGGAGTGGTGCACCACATGGGCGGCCCAGAACCAGCGCATGCGGTGGCTGGCGCGGTGCATCCAGTAAAAGCAGAAGTCCACGCCGACGAACGTGAGCGCCGCCGTCAGCAGGTTCAGTTCCAGATCGAACAGTCGGTAGTGGTAGCACAGCGCGTACACCGGAAAGGCAATGATGCCGGCAAACAGCAGTTCGGTGATCTGGTAGCCCGCACCCAGCACGAAGTTGCGCACGGCCTCGCGGGTATCCATCAGACGCGGGTCGTGGCGTATTTTGAGGTATTCCCAGAGCGCCACCGCAATGAACACCGGGGTGGCGATGACGAAGATCAGCTGGCGTTCGTCCAGCGCCAGCCAGGGCGCCAGTTGCTGCCAGAGTGCCAGCAGGCCACTGTTGTCCAGTACCGCCTGCATCATCTCGATCGGTGCCATGGTTGTCCTGAGAGGGTTGTTGGTTCAGGACCTATCATGGCACAGCTGGTGGGTTTTCCGGTGTCACATTGCGCCAGCGCCGCTGACCTTTTGCGCCAGGGCGTTCAGCGGTGCTGCTGATACAGGTGAGCGAGTGCCTGAAGCTGCGGTTGCCAGCGGTCGAGGCCGGTTTTCATCTCTTTCAGCAGCCGCTTGGGCTCGGGCCAGGGCACCGGATACTGCGGCGGTTGGAACAACGGGGCGAGCAGGGCGCCGGCGGTCAGGTCGGCGCGGGAGAACCGGTCGCCGGCGAGATACGGCCCGGGCTGCCTCGCTTCGGCCAGATCGGCCAGCACGGTGTCCAGCACCTGCTCCGCGTTGTCCGCGGTTTTCTGGTTGATCTTCATCCAGTTGCGCATGGTCTCGTCCATCCGGCTGAAGATCAGGCTGAGCAGAATCCGGTTGTAGAAGGGCGTGCCCGCCGCCAGCATCGGCACCACCAGCTTGGGGCGCTGCAGCAGGTAGTGGTAAGCCCAGGTGCGCACGGCCGGACCAGCCTCTTCGTCGAGCCGGCGTTCCCAGGCCAGGGCCTGCTGCCGGGCCGTCTCGTCGGTGGGCGTCAATGGCCGGTCGGGAAAAGCCTGATCGAGGTAATCGAGTATCGCCGACGAGCCCTGGACAACTTTGCCATCGTGATCCAGCACCGGCACCGAGGTGGCCTTGCCAGTGAGTGTTTTCACGGTCTTGATGTGCTGGCCAGGCAGCAGGTTGACGGCCTGGTAGCGGACCCCTTTGTAGTCCAGGGCCCAACGCACTTTTTCGCAGTAATGGGAAATGGCAAACTGGTAAAGCCGAACGGTCATTGCGTCACCTCGTGGTCCAACGGATGTCCTACCATACCCGTGAACGGCCGCGGACAGAAGGTATACGCAGGGCCGGGGGCGGCCTAAAATTGCAGCAAACCCATTGGAACGGGAAACGATCATGCCAGTACGACGAGTGTCAGGGATGTCCGTCGTGATCCTCACCGGACTTCTTTCCGCCTGTGCCACCGGCCCGGGCCATGTTCCGGCGTCATCGCCGGGCCCCATCTACCACTGTGGACAATTGACGGTGTCGGTTTCGGAAACCGGCGACACCGGGTTGCTCGGTGTCGAGTATCTGGGCAAGCGGCTGTTGCTCAAGCCGGCCCGGAGTGCGTCGGGCGCGCTCTACGTCGCGCCGGGAGACGACAGCACCCGGTTCTGGAGCAAAGGCGAGCGGGCAACGCTCACGATTCGGGGCGAAACCTATCCGGAATGCCTGATTCCTGGTGCCATCGAAATGCCGTTCATCGCGCGCGGCAACGAGCCGTTCTGGCACGCCGAGATTTCGCCGGGCCAGTTGCGTCTGCAACGACCGTTCGAGCAGGGCAGCGCCCAGACCTTTGAACTCGAAACAATGACCGCCAACCGCCATGGTCGGACCTATGCGGCGGTCGCCGGCGAGACCGAGATTCGGGTCACCATCGCCCGTCAGCTCTGCCAGGACACCATGGCGGACAGCCAGTATCCGGCCCAGGTCCGGCTAACCCTGAATGGAGAGACCCTGAACGGTTGTGGCGGCGATCCGGAGCGGCTGTTGCGCGGTGCGGAATGGCAGGTGGCCGATCTCGCCGGCGCCGGCATGATCGACCGCTCCCGGGTCAGTGTGCGTTTCGGGGCGGACGGTCAGTTGTCCGGACAGGCCTCCTGCAACCGGTACTCCGGTCGCTACCAGTTGTCTGGTGAGGGCCTGAGTATCGGCCCGCTGGTGACCACCCGGATGGCCTGCGCCCCGGCGCTGATGAATCAGGAACAGCGCTTCCTGGAGCTGTTGGCGGCGGTGCACAAAGCCCGGATCGACCGGCTTGGCCGTCTGGTGCTGGCGACACCCGCGGGGGAGGCCATCACGGCGGTTCAGTCAACCGGCCAGGAGACGCCGTAACGCGAGAGCAGCTGTTCGAGGCGGCCAGAGGCGCGCAGGTTGCGAATGCCCTCGGACAGTATGCGGGCGTAGTCCGCTGAGCGTTCGTTGGCTGGCGAAAACGCGATGTAGATCGGCGAGGCGTGGATGGGGCCGACCGGCCTCAGCCGAGTTTCGCCGAACTCGCGGCTGAGCGTCCAGTTCATGACGTCCAGGTCTTCAGGCAGGACATCGGCCCGACCTTCCAGAACGAGTTTGATAGCCCGGTCCAGTGGCGATGGCCCGGACAGAATCCATACCCGGCCATCGTCATCCTGGTGCTGCTCGATGTACGGATCCAACTCGGGTGAGTAGGAGTAGCCGTTCAGGGCGACCAGGCTCTGATCGGACAGCGATGCCAGACCGGTGTAAGTCCAGTTGCTGTCGGGATGGGTGAACAGATAGGTTCGCGAGTAACCGCTGGCTTCGTCCGGAAAAATAAAGTCCGGTGCGTCGCCAATAAACGCCCCCACGACGCCGTCAATGCGCCCGACTCTGGCCTGCTGGAGCGCTCTTGCCCAGCTCATGTTCTGATATTCGACCGCGATGCCGTAATCGGCAAAGGCTTCGCGGGCGATGTCGATCATATAGCCGTCGGAGGCCCCGCCCGCTTCGCAGTTGTGCGGGCACCAGGGGTCGGCGGCGAGTACGACTTTCAGGTGCATCGGAAGGCGTGCTGGTTGGGCGCCGAGGCTGACGGTTTCGGCGGCCGGGTCCGGCGGCGCGGCGGGTGGCTCCTCAGTCGTACAGGCGGACAACAGCAGGCCCAGTAAGAGCGGAAGTAAGTTTCTCATCATTGGTCGGCCGGGGCGCCGCACTCAGGCGGCTCTGCCCTTAGCATAGTACCCCGGCCAGGGTTTGTCGGCTCGGTGTACGAACCCGTTACTTCGTCCGCGCTGCCGAGGCCGATGTCGGCACCAGCGCCCGGGTCAGCGCTTTCATGTCGAGTGCGCCGACCTGTTCGCCATCGCGAAGGACCCGGAACACCAGGTCGGTGTCACCGCCGGAGCGGCTCAGCACCGTTTCCAGATTGTCGTGAGGCGACAGGTCGCCGGCGTAGCGGATGTCCGGATCGAACTCGGTGGTCATCACCGACCGTACCCGCAGTACCCGGGCGCGGTTGATGTCGGAGATGAAGTCGACGATGTAGGGATCGCCCGGGTTCATCAGGATGTGCTGAGGATCGCCCTGCTGGACCACCTCGCCGTCTTTCAGAATCACCAGATGGTCGGCCAGTTTCAGCGCTTCATCCAGATCGTGGGTGATGAACACAATGGTCTTGTGCAGCTCTTCCTGGAGTTCCAGCAGGAGGTCCTGCATGTCCGAACGGATCAGCGGGTCCAGGGCCGAGAACGCTTCGTCCATCAGCATGATCGGCGCGTTGGACACCAGCGCCCGGGCGATGCCGACCCGCTGCTGCATCCCGCCCGACAACTGATGCGGGTACTGGTTTTCCTGGCCCTCCAGGCCCACCCGGGCCAGCCACTTGCGGGCTTCCGCTTCGTAGTCACTGACCGCCTGGCCCTGGACATCCAGCGCCATACCGGCGTTTTCCAGTACCGTCCGGTGCGGCAGCAGCGCAAACTTCTGGAACACCATCGACATGGTCTGGCGGCGGAGCTGGCGCAGGGGCTGCTCGCCCAGCTCCAGCACGTTCAGGCCGTCGACCCAGATTTCCCCGGCGGTGGGCTCGATCAGCCGGTTCAGGTGGCGGATCAGCGTCGATTTGCCGGAGCCGGACAGCCCCATAATCACCGTGATCTCGCCCTCGCGCATGTCCACGTTGATGTCGCGCAGGCCCAGGACATGGTTCTGCTGTTCCAACAGCTCGGCCTTGCCCATACCGCGCCGGACATACTCCAGCGCGACGTCGGGCTCTTCGCCAAAGATTTTGTACAGATTCCTGATCGATATCTTGACGTCTCGGCTCACGATTCGGTCCTCACTGCTTGTGCGCGGCATTGATGCGATCCAGGGACGCCTTGGTCACCCGGTCAAGAATGACCGCCAGAATGACAATGCCCAGGCCGGATACCAGGCCGACACCCAGCTCCAGATTGCGGATGCCACGCAGAACCAGCACGCCCAGCCCCGGGGCGGAGACCAGAGAGGCAATCACCACCATCGCCAGACTCATCATGATGGTCTGATTGACCCCGGCCATGATGTTGGGCAACGCCAGCGGTATCTGCACCTTGAACAGCTTTTGGCGCGGCGTCATGCCGAAAGCATCCGCCGCTTCGATCACGTCCTTGTCAACCAGCCGGATGCCCAGGTTGGTGAGCCGGATGACCGGCACGATCGCGTACAGGATGATGGCGATGCCGTAGAGCTTGGACTCGGTCACGCTGAACAGGAAGATCAGCGGAATCAGATACACAAACGGCGGCAGGGTCTGGAGCATATCCAGTACCGGAATGGTCATCCGTTGCAGGACATCGCTGCGGGACATGGCGATACCGATCGGCACGCCCAGCAGCACGCAGAGAAAGGCGCAGACGAAGATGATGGACAGGGTCTGCATGGCGTATTCGTAGTGGTCGATAAACGCCAGCAGGACAATGCTGATCGCGACAAAGGTCACCAGCTTCCAGGATCGGGAGACCAGAAAGACCACCGCCAGCAGCGCCGGGATGATGATCCACCAGGGCGCCGTGAGCATGGCGTATAGGGTGCCATCCAGGAACCAGCTCAGCGGTTGGGTGATTGGGTCGAGCACCACGCTGAGGCTGTCTTTGATGTCCAGAAAGCCCTCCTCCAGGCCCTTGGTCAGTTCCCGGGACTGCGGGAACGCGGGGCACGCTTCGTGCAGGGCGTCCATGGACGGAAACGGAAGATCCCAGACCGATGTCGGGGCATCGGCCTGCTCGCCTTTGGCCTTGGCCAGCAACTGGGCCATGGACATAGGCGCACTGCTCTTGCCTTCGGAACACCAGTCCTCCAGGCCAAGTGCGGAAAACACAAAATCGTAGGTTGCCATGAGTCGTCAGAGTCCTGTGCGTCGCTCCGCCAGGTGAACGGACAGAAGCAGGTGGGGCGGAGGGCGCCGGG
>JBPEXU010000433.1:0-3703 GCA_052031225.1 Marinobacter sp.
TCCAGCCAGCAATCACAGATTGCTGTCGTTCTGCTGTCGCATGAAGCTTCGCTTCATAAGCGTTCGGCATCACCCATGTAGGGCTCGGTCGCGCCATCCCTGGCGCTCCACGTTTCCGGGAGCCGGCACCGACCTTGGTAGTTCAGTCTTTTGTACTGACTTTGCTTTGCCGAAACTCGCCCGGCGTCATGCCTTTGACCGCCTTGAATTTGCGGTGAAACGACGTGGTTTCACTGTACCCCAGCCTGAGGGCGATATCCGGAATCGCCATCTCCGTATTGGCCAGGTAGTCCTCGGCCATCTGTTGCCGAACCTCATCCAGCAATCGCTGATACGACACGCCTTCCTGACTCAGCTTCCGCTGCAGCGTCCGGCTGGTCATCCCCAGGTCTTCCGCCACCATGTCCTGCCGGGTAATGCCATGCATCAGCTGCTGCTGAATGCTGTGTCGCACTCGCGATGTCAGGTCACTGTCGGTATCCAGCGACGCCAGCTGACTCAGGGCGTGGGCTTCCAGCGTTTTGCGCAGCAGGGGGTCGGGCTGCCTCAGGCGAGTATCCAACAGCGACTTTTTGAAGGTAATGCTGTCCTCGTCCGCACCGAACGTCACCGGGCAGCGCCACCGGTCCCGGTAGGCATTCTCCAGTTCCGCCCCCGGCGAGCGGCGCCGGAGTTTTACCGAACTGGGTGACGCCTCCTGATCGTCGGCCAACCAGCGGGCGTAGTTCACCCAGGACGCGAAGACGTTGTCGACCAGATGGGGGCGAACGGTGGGATCGGTGTAATTGCAGCTCCAGACCAGCGTGATGTCCTCGCCTTTCACGGCGAGGCTGGTGGTGCCCATATCCCCGACCAGCTTTTCGTACGGCGCAATCCGCGCCACAGCTTCGCCCAGAGTGGCACAGCTCATGGTGATGTAGCCAAGCACGCTGTAGGAGCCCGGCTGCACGAAATCGCCGGTTTCCAGGCCGAGAATCGGGTTTTGGGTCTGCTCGTACAGCAGGTGAATGAAGTGCTGGAACTGCTCGCCGTTGATACGGCCATCGTCCGTGTCGAGGATCTGCCGGCTCAGCCCGGCCTGGTCGAACAACGGGGTGGTATCGACGCCGCTGGCTTCGGCGGCACGAACGTATTGACGCAAAGCGGCGACAGAGGCGGTTCCGAGGGTTTTCATGGCTACAGCACTGTTTTTGGAGTCGTTGTTGGCCGAGTATAACGGAACTTCGCGCCAAAGGCTGGCGGATGCCATGCTCCGGGCCCGATATCAAGAGGCGCCAGAACAGTGCAAAAAATAAAAAGGCCAGCTAAACAGCTGGCCCAAAATAAGGAAAGAACGAAAGTGCCTGAAAAAATTCGTTAATCCGGTGGATGCTGAGATCCCCATTTGGTGGCGGAGGTACTGCCCGGCTCCTCCGCCATGGGGGATACTGCTTGAATCCACACTGTCAGAATAGGGCAGGCCCTTTCCGGTGTCTGTGTGTGATCTGTGTCGCAGTGTTACCGTTTGTTGATCAGGCGGAAACGCTGATGTCGGGGGCGGTTTCGGTGAAGCGTCGGGTTTCGTAGGCGTCAACCAGGCCCTGGACTGCGGCCCGTTCCATGTCCGGCACCGAGGGCGTGCCGTTCTGGGCGTCGGCCCGGCACAGCACCATGCCCGCTTCCACCGAAATGTAGCCGGCAGTCGTTTTCAGCGCTTTGTGGTTGATGCCGTCGAACACCCGGCGGAACGCCGTTGTTGTGCAATGGTCGCTGTTGGGGAAGTAAGCCACGATGGCGAACTGATTATCGCCAACCCGACACAGCGCATCGATTGGCCGGATCAGACTGCTCAAACGGCGGGCGATGCCGACCGCCAGTTCGCTCATCACCGTCGGCGGGTGCTTGCGTTTCAGCTCCTGCCAGTTCCGGATGCCGCACAGCACGTAGGCGGACGAGCCACCCCGGGCCTCGGCGTGCCGGAGGGTTTTGTCCAGCCGGCCACGGGCATACTTGGCGTTACACAGGCCCGTTTCCAGGTCGATGATGTTGGTCGCTTCCAGTTCCCGGTTGTTTTCGATCAGAAGCGTGTTGGCGCGCAGCAGCGTATTCTGCCGGTCGGCAATCCGGTCGGCGGCAAAGACCCTGGGGATCAGCTGCTTGGTCATGTCCGATTTGTAGATGAAATCGTCCACTCCCCGGTCGAACGCTTCCGACAGCGCTTCTACGCTCTCCCTGGCGGTGAGCAGAATCACATAGGTGTAGTGGTTGTTCTGCTCATCCTGCTGGCGGACCTGATCGGTCAGTTGCAGTCCGTCCATCTCGGGCATCAGCCAGTCGGCGATCAGCACGCTGACCGGGCGCTGCTCTATCATGTCCAGTGCCGCCGGGGCATTGTTGGCAATACGTACGTCGCGATAACCGGCATTGCGCAGGGTTCGGCCCACCACCATGCTGCTGAATTTCGCGTCGTCTACTACGAGAATGGGAAGGTCCAGGTTCGGCATTGTTGTCTACTTTGTTACCAGTCCATTGTCAGATGCGGTGAATGCCGGCACTTGATATGATTTGCGGCACTTCTTGATCGCATACGTCGCGCCAGTATACCCGCTGGCGCCCCTCGGAGAATAACGACCATGCCTTCTTTTGACATTGTTTCTGAAATTGACATGCACGAAGTGACCAACGCCGTGGATCAGGCCAAGCGTGAGCTGGGCAACCGTTGGGATTTCAAGAACGTTGAGGCGGATATTGAGCTGGAGGACGCGCGTATCACCGTCAGTGCCGAGCAGGAATTCCAGCTCGACCAACTCAAGGACATGCTGCGCATGGCCTTTGCCAAGCGCAACATCGACACCCGGGCATTGTCGGAGGAGGGCGACAGTAAGGCCGGCAAACTGGTGAAGCAGCACTTTGCGCTCAAGCAGGGCATCGAAACCGATCAGGCCAAGAAAATCGTCAAGATGATCAAGGATAAAAAGCTCAAGGTGCAGGCCAGCATCCAGGGCGACAAGGTTCGGGTCACCGGTAAAAAACGGGACGATCTGCAGGAGGTGATCGCCATGCTGCGCGACGCCGAACTGGACCTGCCGCTGCAGTTCAACAACTTCCGGGACTGAGTCGGAGAGCGCGCTATCTTTTCTGGCATCTCCTGGGCGCTGGTCCGGGAAACCCTCTACATCTACACACGCTGGCAGGTTCTGGCGCTGCTGTTCCTGGGCTTCTCGGCCGGCCTGCCGTTTCTGTTGGTGTTTTCCACCCTGAACGCCCGCCTGGCGGATGTTGGGGTGGACACCGCGACTATCGGTTTTTTCAGCTGGCTGGGCATTACGTATTCGATCAAAGTGATCTGGGCCCCGGTGGTGGATCGCGTCAAGCTGCCGCTGCTCGATCGCCTGCTGGGCAAGCGCCGCAGCTGGATTTTGCTGGCGCAGGCAGGCATCGCCACCGGGCTTTACCTGATGGCCCAGGTCGATGCCCGCAGCGCGCCGGAACTGATGGCCTGGTGCGGCCTGCTGGTGGCATTTTCATCGGCGACCCAGGACGTCGCCATCGATGCCTACCGGATCGAAATCGCCGAAGAGCGCTTGCAGGCCGCGCTGGCGGCCACCTACATCTTCGGCTACCGGGTTGCGCTGCTGGTGGCTGGCGCTGGTGCTCTGTACCTGGCGGAATTTTGGTCCTGGCAGGTGTCCTACGAGGTCATGGCGCTGCTGGTGGGGGTGGG
>JBPEXU010000434.1:0-3413 GCA_052031225.1 Marinobacter sp.
TCCGAGCAGATCGGCAGCGTGCTCGGCGTCATCCAGTCCATTTCCGAGCAGACCAACCTGCTGGCGCTGAACGCCGCCATCGAGGCGGCCCGGGCCGGCGAGGCCGGGCGCGGGTTTGCGGTGGTGGCGGACGAAGTACGAGGGCTGGCTCAGCGGGTGCAGGAGTCCACCAGCGACATCGAACGCATCGTCAGCAACCTGCAAAGCGGCGCCGCCGGCGCGGTGGTGGATATGAGCCGGGGCAAGCAGCTGGCGGATGAGGCGATGGCCCAGGCCGAGGTGTCCGGCACCGCGCTGTCGGAGATTCAGGTGGCGGTCAATCGCATCGTGGACATGACCACTCAGGTCGCCAGCGCCACCGAGCAGCAGCGGGCGACGGCGGCGGAAACGACCCACAACATCGAGCTGAGCAGCAATGCCATTGATCGGCTGGCGGAGGACGTTGCCGAGATCAACCGTTCCAGTCAGTCGCTGGCGACCATGGCCGAGTCACTGAAAACGTTGGTCAACCGGTTCCAGCGCCGGACGCAGAGCTAACGACCCGGCCGAGTTGGCGGGTTACGGCTCCGGCGAGGCGCCGCCGTTTTGGCCGCAGGTCACGACCCGGTTCCGGCCTTCCTGTTTGGCCTGGTAGAGCGCCGAGTCAGCCCGGGAGTAGACGTCCGAAATCGAGTTGTCGGAATCGATCAGGCTGGCCAGGCCAATACTGGTGGTCACCGTGACGGTATGATCCCGGCCATTGCCGACGGTCACGGTGGTGTCTTCCCGGCGAATGCGTTCCGCCACCTCCATGGCTTCTTCGGTGGTGGCCCGGGGCAGCAGCACCGCGAATTCCTCGCCGCCAATGCGGCCGATGAAATCACAGGCCCGGATCGACCGTTTGCAGTTTTTGGCGAAGGCCTGCAACACCTTGTCACCAAAGGGGTGGCCGTGGGCATCGTTGATGCGCTTGAAGTGATCGATGTCCATCACCAGGAACGACAGCGGCAGTTTGTAGCGCCGGGAACGGGCGAATTCGGAACCGGCCAACTCGAAAAAGCTGCGACGATTGTTCAGCGCCGTCAGTTCGTCGGTAGAGGCGATGCGCTCCATTTCCTGGCGCAACCGGTACACCTCGGTCATGTCGGTGGAAATACCCACCAGGCCAATCGTTTTGCCATTGCTGTCGCGCAGCGGGTGCTTCACTTCCCAATAGACTTTCTGGGTGTCGGGATCGGTGCCGGCCACGATCTCCTCGTGCGAAGCCTCGCCGGTGCGCAGCAGGTTGGAGTCTACTTTCGCCAAGCGGGCGACGGTTTCGGGTGGGAAAAAGCGGTTGTCCCGTTGGCCGACAATTTCCTCGGCGGTCACACCAAACAGGTCGAGTGTGGCCTTGTTGCCATAGGTGTAACGCTGGTTGTTGTCTTTGGTGTAGATATAGGCAGGCACATGGTCGAGCGCGTTGTTGAGCTTGTCCACGGTTTTTTTCAGCGCCAACAGCTGCCTTCGCTGATGCCAGGCGAACCCGATCAGGGCGAGTATTGCGGCCAGAAGGCAAACGAACAACCCAGCAGACAGCATGGCCATGAGCCTTAGTTGCGTCTTCACTTCCACTATAGATCAGCCGTTGTGCTTTGGGGAAGGGTAGATCACTGGCTGAGCCGCTGTTGTCACACTACATTGAAGGGTGTACGCCGCCGCCCCGTCGCGGGTGGAATCGATAGCAGGGAGAATGGTGTTTGGCAGACCTATCTGTGAGTCCGGGGCAGAACACGCGAGGCTCGTCGGGCTGGCAGCGTGCCCAGCGTCGTTTTTTTGATGCGTTTTTAAAGCGTCACGAACAGAGGATTTCCGCCAAAGAACTGCCCCAGGCCCGGGTGCTGGTGGCGCTGCTTATCTTTACTTTTCTGGCGGCGACCGCGATGGCGCTGGTGCGCTACTCGACGGTGGGCTGGCAGCCCTCCACGGTCGTCGTCGCCTGCTCGCCTCTACCCATTCTGACCGCGCTGATCCTGTTCGTGCGCACCGGCAACCGGGCTCTCTCTGGAGACATTCTGCTGCTGACCGCGGCGACGATCATCGTGGCCACCGCGCTCTCAGATGGCGGGCTTTACTCCCGGGTCCTGACCTGGCTACCGGCGTTGCCGCTGATGGCCAGTTACACCGGCGCCCGGCTGAGCGCCTGGCGGATCACCCTCATTGCTGCGCTCGGGCTGCTGGTTGTGTTGCTGGGTCATCACCTCGGCTGGGTGCGGTCGGCGGAGGTGGCCGATTCCCTGGTTGGCCGGCTATCGGCCAGCGTCGCCGCTATGCTCTTTGTCGCCGCCATCGCGCACGCCTACAACGACTCCCGGCGCCGGGCGGACGAGGAACGGGAGGCCCTGGACAAAACCCGGAGCGACTGGGTCAGTATGGTCAGCCATGAGTTGCGGACGCCTCTGACCTCTCTATACGGGGGGCTGAAACTGTTGGCAGAAGGCGCGTTAGACCGTCAGCCGGAGAAACAGCAACGGGTGTTGACTACCTGCACCCGCAACACCGAACGCCTGATCGGGCTGGTGAACGATATCCTGGACGTGGAACGGTTGCAGGCGGGGGAACTCCGGCTGCAGCTGGAGCCATTGGCTTTGGCTCAGGTGGTCACGGAGGCGATCCAGACCCAGCAGTACTTTGCCGATGAGAAGGGGGTGACCCTGCGGCTGGAAGATCGGGGCGCGGCCCCGGTGCAGGCGGATTTCGGTCGCATCCTGCAGGTCGTTCAAAACCTGTTGTCCAATGCCATCAAGTTTTCCCCGCCCGGCGCTGAGGTGACGGTGTGCCTGATCCCGACCGAACAGGGCGCGCGGTGCGAGGTGCGGGATCAGGGGGTAGGCGTGGATGCCGGGTTCCGTGCCAGTCTGTTCCAGCGCTTCGCCCAGCAGGACTCCGGCACCACCCGGCGCAGCGGTGGCTCCGGGCTGGGCCTGTTCATCTGCAGTGGCATTGTCCAGGCCCACGGTGGCCGGATTGGCTACCGGGCAGCGCCGGGTGGTGGCAGTGTGTTTTATTTCGAACTGCCGGCCGCGGTCACAGCTCCTTGAGAGCGTTGGTGGTGGCTTGCAACACCTCTTTGGCGTCGCCTTTCACCATCAGGCTGTTGTCGCGAATGAACAGACCGTTGGGGATGCCGGCAAAGCCGGGTGACAGGCTGCGTTTGACCACCACCACGGTCTTCGCCTTGTGCACATCGAGGATCGGCATGCCGTAGATGGGCGAGCTGGCATCCTCGGCGGCGGCCGGGTTCACCACATCGTTGGCGCCCAGCACGATGGCGACATCCGCCTGCGGCAGTTCCGGGTTGATGCTGTCCATGTCCTTGAGCTGATCGTAGGGAATCTCCGCTTCCGCCAGCAGCACGTTCATATGGCCCGGCATCCGGCCCGCGACCGGGTGGA
>JBPEXU010000435.1:0-1879 GCA_052031225.1 Marinobacter sp.
GACCGCGTAGTTTACTGCGGCCGGATCAATTTGTATACAGTGGAACCCGGTATCAGGACTGGCCTGACAGCCCGGCCAGCAAATCCCGGTGGCGCTGCTGCTGCACCGGCATGCGCAGACGCTGACTGCGGACAATCGCCAGCAGGTCCGCCAGCGCCAGATCGAAGTCGTCGTTCACCACCAGGTAATCGAATTCCGGCGCATGGGAGCACTCTTCGGCGGCCTCGCTCAGACGGCGCTCGACCACGTCCGGTGCGTCGGTACCCCGACCGGTCAGACGCTGCCGGAGCACCTCGGTCGACGGCGGCACAATGAAAATCGACACACACTCGGGAATCAACCGACGCACCTGCGCGGCACCCTGCCAGTCGATTTCCAGAATCACATCCCGGCCCCGGGCCAGCGTATCCCGGACCCAGACCTGCGAGGTGCCGTAGTAGTTGCCAAACACATCGGCGTGTTCCAGAAACTCACCCCGACCAATCATCGCCTCGAACTCGTCCCGGCTGACAAAGTGGTAGTTCACGCCATCCACTTCGCCGTCCCGCATCGGCCGGGTGGTGTGGGATACCGACACGCCCAGGCGTTCATCCGCCTTGAGCATCGCCGCCACCAGACTGGTCTTGCCCGCACCCGACGGTGCCGAGATTACGTAGAGAGTCCCCTGCTCGCTGGCCTGGCTCATAACAACACTCCCAATGGTCTAATACCCACCGCAGCCGGGACACGCCCGACCCGGATTGAGCGCGGCATTATACGGCCTTTGGCCGAGGCTCGCACATCGGGCCACCCCTGCGCTCAGACCGCGTCTCGACGCCCAGCCCCAGCCGCACCATCGTCCGGTTGGCGGTCCGGCGGGGCCAGCACCGCCCGATTGTTTTCAAAGCGTTCGATCACGACGGTCAGACCATCCCGGCGGGAGGCTTCCGGAAGCACTTCCGGGTTGGCGATCATCCAGTAGGTTCCCCGCGCCGAAACGCGCAGGTCGCCGGAGTCACTGACTTTCAGCTCCCCGGGTCCTTCACTGAAGGTATACAGGGTGTCGGTTTCCGCGTTGCCCCGGGCCACCCAGCGGTCCCGGAACAGGAACATCAGAACGGCACCGCTCAGAACCGCGATCAGCAGCTGAATTCCCAGATGCAGGCCCGGCACCAACAGGGTCAACAAGCCCGACAGTACGGCGCCGAAACCAAACCATAGAATGACGAAAGAGCCGAGGAAGGCTTCGGCGGTCACCAGAAGCACCCCGGCAGAAATCCAGATCCACCATGCCCATGTCATTGTCGTCTCTCCAGACACCAAGGCCCGGGCAAAGGCCCGGGCCAAGCGCGTCAATCAGTTTGCCGGTGTACCGGTTTTCTGGTCGACCATGTTTTTCAGCAGCGACAGACTGCCCAGCAGTTCCGTGGCCTCGTAGGGCACCACGAATTTGTTCTGGGAGTCGGACGCGGCAATGCCGTTCCAGGCCTCGATGCGATCCTTGGCGAGCAGGAACTCGCCGGACTGCGGGTTGTCCCGCAGCGCCTGGGCAATGAGTTCCAGCGCCTGTTTCTGACCTTCGGCATTCAGAATTTCCCGCTGCCGGGCCGCTTCGGCCAGCAGAATTTCTTCTTTTTTCTTGGCTTCCGCCATCCGCTCGATGGCCTCGGCTTCCAGGAACACCCGCTGGCGATCGCCTTCGGCCTTGGCGATGGTGGCGTTCTTGTCCGCCGCCGCTTTGGTCTCGATGGCCCGACGTTCCCGGGCCGCGCGCAGCTGAAGCTCCATCGCCTCCTGAACATCCTGCGGCACCGAAATATCACTGATTTCGACCCGGGTGACCTTGGCACCCCAGCCACCGGAGGCCTCATCCAGCGCCCGCTGCAGCGACTGATTCATT
>JBPEXU010000436.1:0-1699 GCA_052031225.1 Marinobacter sp.
GGACGCCCGGTAGGTCGGGCGCCTGCAGTGTAGTGCGTTTTTAAGGTGCATGCAGCCCCGCGGTTTCACAAACGCATCGGTGCTGATGCAGTTGCGCTCGCTGGCTCCACGCCCGTCGGGTCTGCGACAATGGGATCATCGTTTCATGTTGACCAGTTTCGGTTGTGTATCGCTCAAGGAGGCGTCTTGTTCAGGGTTCAGTTTCATCATCTGCAGCGGATCGTACTCGGCCTGATCGCAATGGCCGGTGTCGTGCGGCCTCTGCCAGCGCTGGCGGAATGGTTCCGCTATACCGACACGGCGATGACTACCAGCATCGAGCTGGAATTCTGGTCAGAGCAACCGGCGTCGGCGGATCGGATTGCCCGGGAGGTGCTCGCGGTCTTCCATCAGGTGGATGAGCAAATGAGCCGATACCGGGATACCTCCGAGTTGTCCCGGGTGAATCGTGAAGCGGCGGCCGGGCCGGTCAGGGTGAGCGACAGCCTGTTTGAGGTCTTTGCCAGGGCGCGCGAGGTGTCCCGCCTGAGCCAGGGCGCGTTCGACATCAGTTTTGGCTCCGTGGGGTATCTTTACGACTACCGGGCCGGACGCCGACCCGATGAAAAAACGCTGGAAGCCGCGATCCAGCACGTGGATTACCGGGATATCCGGCTCGACCCGGAAGCCCGCACGGTGACCTACGCCCGGCCCGGGTTACGGGCGGATCTTGGCGGCATTGCCAAAGGCTACGCGGTGGATCGGGGCATCCGGGTGCTGCAGGCGGCGGGTGTACGCCATGCCCGCCTGAGTGCCGGCGGCGATATGCGCCTGCTCGGGGACAAACGGGGCCGACCCTGGCTGGTGGGGGTGCGTGACCCTCGATTGGAACAGCGCAACGCGGTGGTGCTGCCGCTGGCCGATGTCGCGGTATCGACGTCCGGCGATTACGAGCGCTTTTTTGTGACCGAAACGGGCGAACGGGTGCACCATATCCTGTCCCCGGGCACCGGCAAGCCGGTTCAGGGGGTGCAGAGCGTGACCATCCTGGGGCCGGATGCGCTCACCACCGATGGCCTGTCAACCGCGGTGTTCGTACTCGGGCCGGAGCAAGGACTGGCCATGATCGAGCGGTTGGACGGTGTGGATGCGATCATCATCGACGCCGACCGTAAGATGCATTTCTCGTCGGGACTTACGCCGCCCCAGCCCTGAGCGGTCCCAGGGTGGGGCGGTCCAGCCGTCAGCTGCCAATCGATCCGTTCACAATGCCCGAAATGGCAATCAGATTGTCCTGCATGGTCGCGTTGCCCAGGCCGTGGCCTGGGAAGCGGCTGGCGAACAGGTTCTGTTCGTTGTGCAGCGCCATGTAGTTGAGCAGCACCGTCTGGACCAGCTGATTGACGTTGTTGGCGGCCGGGCTGGAGGCGGTTTCCACCGATGCGTCCGGACGCATGAAGCCGATCTGGTTACGGATGGCGGTGGGCCGGCCGGAAGGATTGTAAACCAGGAAGAACGACGAGGCGGTTTGCTGGTTGTCGCCCGTCCACTCACCCTTACCACGGCCGGCCTCGGAGTCGTCGAGACGACCGTTACTGAACACCGAGCCGTCGCTGAAGACGTAGAGCATCAACGGCATGCCCAGGCGGGCGGCGTATTCCAGGCAGGCGCCCATACAGCGCCCCGCCAACTCGTCCCGACGCTCGCCGGTACCCCGTTC